>CAJXLD010000199.1 GCA_913055595.1 uncultured Altererythrobacter sp. | reverse complement strand
CGTGCAGATCAGTCCTGCCGCCTCGCGATCGAAGCCCTCCTCGCGCGGGCGCTGGCGCGAGTTCTCTGCGTGCATCCAACTGTTAGTCGCACCGATCACGCACTCGCCTGACTTACGCACGGACCAGCCTTCGGAGGTACAATAATAATCGGTGAGGAAGCTTTTGACGGTAATTTCAGCGGATTCTGCGCCACGCCTGCTGGTGGAAATGCCATCCGCTATGGCGCAGGCGATGCCTTTGCTGGCAAGGTCTGCCCCTTCGGGCATGAGCGCGCCGTGAAAATCCTGATTCTCCGCTTTGCTGCCGGCAGTCGAATGCTGGCCAAGCGAGATGGATAGACGTGGTTTGGTCATGACTAGGGTCATTGAACCGCAGTGTCGGGAATGGGAAGGCGGGCCCGTCCGTCCAAGCCCGCCTTCCGCTATCGCATCGGGGTCAGTCGATACGAATGTCTCCTGACATTAAGCCGCCTTGCGCGACGGGCTCGTCTTCACGTGGGTGGAATAGAGCATCAGACCGGTGAAGGTCAGGCCGCCCACGAGATTACCCAGCACAACCGGAACCTCGTTCCAGAGCAGGTAGTCACCGATGCTGAAGTCACCGCCCATCATCAGGCCGCTCGGGAAAAGGAACATGTTCACGATCGAATGCTCGAAGACCATGTAGAAGAACAGCATGATCGGCATCCACATCGCCAGCACTTTGCCGGTTACGGAAGTCGAAACTTGGGCTCCGACAACACCGGTGGAGACCATCCAGTTGCACAACATGGCGCGCACGAAGACCGTGATCCAGCCCGCAAGGCCATATTCGGCATAACCGACGGTTCGCGCTTCGCCCATGGTCGCGAATATCAGGCCAACCGGGTTGGTCTCCTCCGCCGCGAAGCCGTAGGTCCAGTAGACCGCCATCATGACAGCCGTGGTCAGTGCGCCAGCGAAGTTGCCGACAAAGACCAAGCCCCAGTTCCGTAAGACACCGCCCCAGGTACAACCGGGTCTCTTGTCCCAGACGGCGAGTGGACAGAGCACAAAGACGCCAGTGAGCAAATCGTAGCCGAGAAGATAAAGCAGACAGAAGCCAACCGGGAACAGAACTGCCCCTGCCAGCGGCTGGCCGGTCTGCACATTGATGGTCACCGCGAAGGCTGCAGCCAAGGCCAACGTAGCACCGGCCATATAGGCGCGGATCAACGTGTCCTTGGTTGACATGAATATCTTGGATTCACCGGCATCAACCAGCTTGGTGACGAACTCACTTGGTAACAAATAGGACATATTTACCCTCCGTCCTAAAGTTTAAAACATTGAATCAGAAGCTATATTGCGCCTGGATCCAGAACTTCTCGGTATCCACAGCGAAATTGCTGGCATCGTAATTGGCGTATTTCGCCAGCAAGCCGATCGGCCCCAGGCTGAAGCCCAGAGAAGCATCCCATTCCGAACCGTAATCGACGTCACCGAAGTCACTGTCGAAATCGTGATAAGTGACCGCAGCCGTCACATTTCCGATCCCAGGCACGGAAAACTGCTTGCGCAGCGTGGCGTAATAATCGCGCACACCAGCAGCAGGCGTGGTCAGGAAGACATCCGCCCAACCCTGAAACGCGTGCAAGGTGGCCAAAGGTGTCTGGAATGCGGCGACGCCGCCATCGCTGCCCAGTTCCTCGTAATTCACGCTAAGCGTAAAGCCGGCGTAAGACGTGCCTGCCGATGCGTAGTAATAGTCTGCATTGTAATCGGTCGGATTGCCGCCAGCGTCAGACTGAGTGGCAAAGCCCGCCGAAAGATTGAGCTTGGTTGTGCCCAGCGGCAGCTCCGTGCTCGCGTTCAGGCCGAAGGTCTGGCTGGAGAAGGCAACGCGCGTATCGTAATCGATGGTGTAGGAATAGGCCGTGACGTCCACGATATCGAAATCACCGCGCAGGTTGAGGAGGTAGAAGTCACCATCGAAAGTCCGGTTGGGGCTTTCGCTGCCGAAGATCGTATGCTGCGAGATCGCCCAGGAAGCGTCGGCGGTGAACGGCCCGGTTCCCAGCTGGACGCGGACGGCGTCAAAGGTCTGCTCATTCTGGCGCCATCCGACATTGCCGACGAAACGGGCATTGCCCAAGATGATCCTCTGGCGACCAAAGGTGCCGGTGAAACCATCATCGGAATAGGAAAGCTGCAACCGATTGAGTTCGATGCTGTCGGGGTCGGCAACCACCGAAAATGGTTCCACGCCATTCTTGGGAATGGTGTCGTTATAGTCGTCCGCCAGGGCAACGGTGCCTTCACCTTCGGCCAGCAGCTTGAAGCCCTTGGCGGCGAATTCCACGCCAACCCGGCCACGCAAGGTCACGGCATCGGCGTTTTCCAGGGCATTGTCCTGATCCACCGTCTCATAGCGCAAACGCGCGTTGGCGATGATGTCCATGGTGACATCATCGTCCAGTGCAATCGGATCGCCCGGAGCGGCAAGTGCAGGGGTGGAGGTGGCGGCAATACAAGTTGCGGCAAGCAGGCAGGTTTTCAAACGCATACGGATACTCCCTCAAAGAGCCACGACCCGTGGCCTTTCCAAGAATGGAACGAGAAGCGAGCTCCGTTGCCCGCAAGGCACCGGCGCTGGGCCGGCTATGTCATGTTGTCGCGACGGCAGCCCCCTTGCTGCCCTCGGCCTCCCCCAAAAGGCTTGTGTCAGGCCGCCTTTGCGGCTGGCCCGTGGTCATATTCGGCGAGGAAGTGGAGAACCTCCTGCCGGTATTGATAAAACTTCGGATGTTCGAGCAATTCCTTGCGGTCGCGCGGACGCGGCAGGTCGACTTCCAGCACCTTGCCAATGGTCGCGCGCGGGCCATTGGTCATCATCACAACCTTGTCCGCCAGCAGGATTGCCTCGTCCACGTCATGCGTTACCATGATCGCCGTCACCTTGGTGCGGTTCCAGGTTTCCACCAGCACGTCCTGCAAATCCCAGCGCGTCAGGCTGTCCAGCATGCCGAAAGGCTCGTCGAGCAGCAGCAGGCGTGGCGACAGGGCAAAGGCGCGGGCAATGCCGACGCGTTGGCGCATGCCGTTGGACATCTCGGCGGCGAGCTTCTCCTTGGAATCTCCCAGGCCGACCCGGTCGAGATAATAGTCGACAATATCGCGCCGCTCCGCACGGCTGGCGTGCGGATAGACACGCTCCACGCCCAGCGAGACATTCTGCCGTGCGGTCAGCCATGGCATCAGGCTGGGCGCCTGGAACACCACCGCCTTATCCGGGCCAGCCGCGCTGATCTCGCGATTGTCGAGCACGATGGCGCCGCTGGAAATCTCGTTCAGCCCCGCAGCCATGGTCAGCACGGTGGACTTGCCACAACCGGAATGCCCGATCAGCGAGATGAATTCGCCCTGGTCCATGATCAGGTTGAAATCCTCGACCACGGTTAGCGGTCCGTTGGGCGTGGGATAGACCTTGTCCAGCTTGTAGAATTCCAGATAGCGCTTTTCGACCGGGCTGTGCGCGGCGTCGCGATAGGCCTGCGGCGGGCCTTCCTTCCTGGCACCGGCAAGGTCCAGAGGCGTAACATTGGGCAGGTCGACCGCGCTTTCTCCCACACTTCCGCTCTCGTCATTGAGAGAGCCGAGATAAGAAACGATCTCCTTGCGCAATTTCTGGAAATGCACATCGTCATTCACAGCCTCGCGATCGCGCGGGCGGGCAACGTCGACATCCCAGATCTGGCCGATCCGTGCCGCGGGGGAAGGGGTAAGTACCGCGACACGGTCGGCCAGAAGCAGGGCCTCGTCGACATCATTGGTTACGAGGAGGATCGTGCGTCCTTCTTCCTTGCGAATGCGTTCGATCTCGTCCTGCAGCTTGGCACGCGTAAGCGCGTCTAGCGCAGAGAGCGGCTCGTCGAGCAGGAGGATTTCAGGCTCCATGGCCAGGGCACGGGCCACGGCCACACGCTGGCGCATGCCGCCCGAAAGCTGGGCCGGCTTGCGATCCATCGCATGGCCCAAGCCGACCAGTTCGACTTTTTGTTTGACCAGCGCTGCGCGCTCGGACTTGGTCCGGTCCTTGTGCACCGCGTCCACGGCCAGTGCGACATTCTGTTCCACCGTCAGCCAGGGGAAGAGCGAATAGGACTGGAACACCAGGCCGCGATCCTTGTCCGGCCCGTCAATCGCCTTGCCCTTGAGCAGGATCTCGCCTGCATCGGGTTCGACCAGCCCGGCAATGGAATTGACCAAAGTGGTCTTGCCCGCGCCAGAAAATCCCAGGATCGCCACGAACTCGCCTTCGGCGATCTCGATATCGATCCCGTCCAGCACATGCGTCGTTCCGCCGCTCTGGCCCTTGTAGCTCTTGCTCACGCCCTTGAGTGACAGGATGGGAGTTTGCGACCCACTCATGATCACACCGTCCGGTTCTTGGAAACGAGGGATTGGAGCGTCATCATGATCCGGTCGAGGCCGAAGCCGATGAAGCCGATGACCACCACCGCGAACATGATGCGGGCGAGCGACTGGCTCGATCCGTTCTGGAATTCATCCCACACGAATTTGCCGAGACCCGGATTCTGCGCAAGCATTTCCGCCGCGATCAGCACCATCCAGCCCACGCCCAGCGACAAGCGCATGCCGGTGAAGATATAGGGCAGCGATGCAGGCAGTACGAGGCGGGTCAGTTTGGCAAAGAAACCGAGCTTGAGCACGCGTCCGACATTGAGCAGATCTTTGTCGATGCTGGCCGTACCCACTGCCGTATTGATCAGCGTCGGCCAAAGCGAACACAGCATCACCACCAGGGCGGAAATGATAAAGGCCTTGGGCAGCAGCGGATCGGCGCTGGTCACCAGAGCGGAAATTACCATGGTCACGATCGGCAACCATGCCAGCGGGCTGACCGGCTTCATGATCTGCACCAGCGGATTGATAGCCGCATTGACTATGGGTGAGAGACCGCAG
>CAJXLD010000198.1 GCA_913055595.1 uncultured Altererythrobacter sp. | reverse complement strand
CGAGATGGTCTGGTTCGAAATCCTCAACGAACCGCATGACCAGATCACCCATGCCAATTTACGCTCCGTGCTCGATCCGGCGCTGGCAGAAATCCGCAAGACCAATCCCGAACGTCCGGTGGTGTGGGGCGGCGAATTCTGGAGCGGGATCGGGTCGCTCGACGATATTCCCTTGCCGGCTGACAATCGGCTGATTGTCACTTTCCACTATTACGATCCCTTCGACTTCACCCATCAGGGTGCGCCGTGGATCAATCCGATACAGCCCGTGGGAAGGATATTCCCCTCGGGCACCGACCTGGCCGATTTGCAGGCCAATGCACAGCTGGCACAGGACTTTATGGACCGCACGGGCCGCCCGCTCTTCCTGGGCGAATTCGGTGTCTATGAGGGCGTTTCACTCGATCAGCGCGCCACCTGGTACAAGGCGGTGCATGACGAGTTCGAGGCGGTGAACGTCGATGGCTGCGTCTGGGCCTATACCAACACCATGTATTTCCGCGATCCGGTCTCAAACGGCTGGATCGCGCAATTGCTCGCCGCCATCGGGCTCTGAAGCGGTCTGGACCTTCGCTGGAGCGCGCGGCATCTTGCTGGCAGGGAGGCCGCAGATGCATACGGTAATCGTCAAATACCAGTTGCCCGTCGCTAAGACCCGTGAGGAGATGCTCGAGGCATTCCAAGCGGCAGAGGGACAGTTCGCCAGCTTGCCGGGGTTGGTGCGCAAATATTTCTGCTATGACGAAGCCGCGCATTGCGGACACAGCGTCTATTTGTGGCAGACGAAGGAGCAGGCGGAGGCCTTCTTCGGTCCGCAATTCACCGCCACCATGCAAGACAAATTTGGCGCCACGCCTGAAGTTTTCGCCATAGACACCTTGCTGGTGGTGGATGGCCCTGCGGCCTGAAGCGCTGCCTGTCAGCCTGCCATTCCGACATCGCGCCGCGCGGCTTCGCGCATCCGGTCCACAAACTGGCGAATTGCGGGTGAACGCGCACGTTCGGCGCTGAACAACAAGCTGACCGGTAGCCATCTTGGCTCAATCAGACCTGTGACCTCCACCAGCCTGCCATTCTGCAGCGATGCTTCGACCTGGTAGGATAGCAAATTGGCAATACCGAGGCCGGCCTCCGCCGTAGCGAGCATGGAGCCGACCGTATTGAGCACGATTCTCGGTTTGCTGCCGATACGCTTTCCGCCCTGACGCCATTCGGACGTCGCGCGTGCGCCGCTGGTGGCGATGATGCGGTGCTTGTCCAGATCATCCAGAGAGGATGGCATGCCGAAGCGCGCCAGATAGGCGGGGCTTGCCACCAGCACGGGGCGTACATCGGCCACATGGACGGAACGCAGGCTGGAATCTTCCAGCGGACCGATGCGCACGGCCACATCCACGCCTTCCTCCACGATACGGATATTGCGATCGACCAGCAGCAGCCGCGCATCCATTTGCTCATATTGTTCGAGCATTTCGTTCACCACAGGCAGCACATGCAGCCGCCCGAATGTAACGGGCGCCGTGACCAGCAAGGTACCCCGCGGCACGCCCGTGCGCCCGGTTAGCGTGCGTTCGGCCATGTCCAGCTCTGCCAGGATGCGTTCGGCCTGTGGCAGGAAGTCCATCCCGTCCTCGGTCAGGCGCACAGATCTTGTGCTGCGATGGAAAAGCTGCGTGCCCAGCCGGGCTTCCAGCTCCGCCACTCCGCGTGTGGCACTGGGCGCGGAAAGGCCCAGCTTGCGCGCGGCGGGGGCAAAGCCGCCTTCACGCGCGACGGCGACAAAGATCTCCATGCTCTGCAAGCGATCCATTGTTGCAAGATCCGAAATTATGAACTTCGAAGAGAGATGATTATCATATGTTTCGGAATTGCCTAGGGCCAAAGGCAGATACCTCGCGGCGGTTCTTCCGCGAAAGCAAACCCGAAGCCGACAGACATACCGATGGCCCGCAATTATCTCCGCACGCTGTTTACCGATGCCATGCGCCAGTTGCAGGCCGCAGACGGGTCGCGCGATGCCTATGCAAGGATGGAGGGCGATCTCGACGATGACTTACAGCCAGACGCATTGACGCCGAACGAGCAAGAATTCATCGCCGCGCGCGACAGTTTCTATCTCGCCAGCGTGACCGAAGACGGTTGGCCTTATGTCCAGCATCGCGGCGGGCCCGCGGGCTTCCTGAAAGTTCTGGATGCAAACCGCATCGGCATGGCGGATTTTCGCGGCAACCGGCAGCATGTTTCCACCGCCAACATTCACGCCGAACCGCGCGTCTCGTTGTTCCTGATGGATTATGCGAACCGGCGGCGATTGAAGATTATCGCTCGTGCCAGCGTGGTTACGCGCGAGCAGGAACCGCACCTCGTCTCGCGTCTCATGCCCGATGGCTACAAGGCGCTGCCCGAGCGTGCCTATCTCTATGATGTGGTCGGCTGGGAATGGAACTGCCCGCAACACATAACCCGCCGCTTCACCGAAGCCGAGATCGAACAATTGTTGCAGCCGCTGGTTGCCGAACGCAACCGCCTGCGCACCCAGCTCGACGCGCTGAAGGAGCAGCCAAGCTGACCATCGATTGCCCAATCCAAATCCCCCCGAACGAGGAGACGAGCAGTGAATGACCATGCGACCCGCGGTGTCCATCACCTTGGACTGACCACGGCAGACCTTCCCGCCACTTATGATTTCTTCACCCAGGCGCTGGGTTTCGAGAAGGTAGCCGAGGTGCCGGAATATCCGGCCGCCTTCGTTACCGATGGCACCACCATGGTTACGCTGTGGCAAGTGCAGGATACGGACCGTTTCGTGTCCTTTGACAGGCGCCACAATGTCGGCTTGCACCACGTGGCCTTCGGCGTCGTCAACGATGCACAGCTCGATGCGCTTTACGGCAAGGTCTCCGCATGGCCGGGCGTTGACATTGAATGCGAACCCTGCGCGATCGGCGAAGGGTCGCCGACGCGACACTTCCTGTTTATGGCGCCCGGCGGCATCCGCGTCGAGCTGGCCACGCCGTTTGACTGATCTATCCATTGCCGGAGTATTATGATGAGCGAAACACGACCTCCCCTGCCGCCCTTCAATGCCGAAACCGCCGCGCAAAAGGTGCGTGCAGCCGAAGACGGCTGGAACGGAAAGGATCCGGCCAAGGTCGCGCTGGCCTATACGCCCGACAGCCAATGGCGGAACCGCAACCTGTTCCTCCGTGGCCGGGCGGAGATCGAGGCCTTTCTTGCCGCGAAGTGGAAGAAGGAGCTCGATTACCGGCTGATCAAGGAATTATGGGCCTTCACCGGAAACCGCATCGCCGTGCGCTTCGCCTATGAATATCACAATGCTGCGGGCCAGTGGTTCCGCGCCTATGGCAATGAGAACTGGGATTTCTCTGAAAATGGCCTGATGGCGCACCGCCACGCCAGCATCAACGATTTGGAAATCACCGAGGAAGACCGGCTGTTCCGCTGGGACGGCGGGATTCGTCCGCTCGACCATCCTGGCCTGAGCGATTTGGGTCTATAACCACAAGCGCCGGGGTTCCCCCCAGTCCCCAATCCCCGGCCTTGAAGAACCGGCCGTCCTGCGCCCCCCGTCCGCATTGCCCAGGGCGGCCGGTTCCACCCTCTACAATGGACAGGTGCCAAGTTCCCGCGTACACAACCCTGATCCCCGGGGAGCGAGCATTCGCTGAGAGGTGTGGGTATGCTCCGCACGACCCGTTGAACCTGAACCCGTTAGCACGGGCGGAGGGAAGGGCCGGCTTGCACAAGTGGCACCGCCCGTTTCCCTCGTTTGGAGAGGAGCGCGCGCAATGGCTGAAGCCGACCAGATTTCCGCATGGATCATCCTGTTTATGGGCCTCTATTCGCTCGGCGCCGGCTTGGGCGAAGTCCGCTTGCCGGGCAGCTGGGCCGCCATGCTTGATGGCTTTGAGAACAATGAGGCGCTGCGGTTCCTGACAGGCATCGTGTTGCTGTCGCTGGGGGCGGCAATCTATCTCGTCAATCCGTGGAACCCGGCTGACTGGATGTCGGTGGTGGTCACTATCATTGGCGGCGGCATGGCGCTGGAAGGCGTGGTAATGCTCGGCTTCGGACGACCCTATCTCCATTTTATCAGCAAGCTCTTCGGCAAGATCGACATTATCTGGGCCTGGCTGGCGTTGGTACTGGGCGTGGCAGCCATCTGCGCTGCATTGCTGCGCTTCTGATCCCACTCACGACACAAAATCGAAACGAAAGTCCCGAAACATGGCAGATATCAACTCCAAGCTCGAAATCGGCGTCACCACCGGACCTATCCGCGGCAGCCGCAAGGTCCATGTCGGGCCGCTCAAGGTCGCCATGCGCGAGATCGACCTGGAGCCCTCCAGCGGAGAACCGCCTCTGCGTGTCTATGACACCTCGGGACCCTATACCGATCCCGATGCGGCCATCGATATCCAGGCCGGCCTGCCCGCTCTGCGCCGCGAATGGCAGCTCGCCCGCGGCGATGTGGAGGAATATGCTGCGCGCGAGGTGAAGCCGGAGGATAACGGCCAGTTGGGGCCGGACCGTTCGGGCGGCGTTCCCGCTTTCCCCAATGTCGCCAAGACCGTGCTACGCGCCAAGCCCGGCGCAAACCTGTCGCAGATGCACTACGCCAAGCGCGGCATCATCACGCCCGAGATGGAATATGTCGCCGAACGCGAGAATCTCGGACGTGCCAGGCTCGCCGAATATGCGCGTGACGGGCAGGATTTCGGCGCCGCTATCCCCGATTTCGTCACACCCGAATTCGTGCGCGACGAAGTGGCGCGGGGCCGGGCGATCATCCCCTCCAACGTCAACCCCCCCGAATGCGAGCCGATGGCGATCGGACGCAACTTCCTCGTCAAGGTGAATGCCAATATCGGCAATAGCGCCGTTGCTTCGGACGTTGCCTCCGAAGTCGACAAGATGGTCTGGGCAATCCGCTGGGGCGCGGACACGGTGATGGACCT
>CAJXLD010000197.1 GCA_913055595.1 uncultured Altererythrobacter sp. | reverse complement strand
CCCGCCAATGGCCGCATACCGCCGTTAACAGCAGAGGGGGAGCGCATGTCCTCCGAAATGCGCTCGAGCTGGAACGTCTCCCAGTTCGACCGCATCGGTGACTTCAACTCGCTCGACCGTTGCCTGTCGCGCGGGCTGCCATCCTCCATGACGCCGTTCCCCTATAACAATGGCGTCCGCGTGTTCCAGTCGCCGGGCTATGTCGTGTTGCAGCTGGAGCTGGTCCACGAAACGCGCGTCATCCCGATCAATGCCGATCCGTTGCCCGACAACATGGTGCAATGGCTCGGTTCCTCTGTCGGGCATTGGGAAGGCGATACGCTGGTGATCGAGACCACCAATCTCTCCGGCCGCACGCCGATGAACATTGTCGGGCCGGGCAACAAGCCGATCCCCACCAGCCCGCAGCAGACCATGGTCGAACGCCTGACGCCAGTGGGACCGAACACGATCTTCTACGAAGCGACGGTAAGCGATCCCGTGGTGCTGACCGAGCCCTACAGCCTCGCCTTCCCCTGGACGCGCGATGACAGCTACGAGATGTACGAATATGCCTGCCACGAGGGCAATACGACCATCCGCGGCTATATCGAGACCACCAGCCCGCGCTTCGTCGGCGATATTGGCGAACCCGACGATCCGGCGGAGTGGGTGCGCGATACGGTGCAGCGCTAGGGTGCTTGTCCAGTCCGGCCTGGCTCCTATCTTTCCTACAGAAGGAGCCAAGCCATGATCGAAATCCGTCCCTTTGAAAGCCTGGGCAAGGCGGATCATGGCTGGCTGGAGGCCAACTTCCATTTCTCCTTCGCCGAATACCAGGACCATCGCCGCCTGAACTGGGGCAAATTGCGCGTGTGGAACGATGACATCATCGCGCCGCACTCCGGCTTTCCGCCGCATCCGCACCAGGACATGGAGATCATCACCTATGTCCGCAAAGGGGCGATCAGCCACAAGGATTCGCTCGGCAATGAAGGGCGCACCGTGGCGGGCGACGTACAGGTGATGACGGCGGGCACGGGCATCATGCATGCCGAATACAATCTGGAGGACGAGGAGTTGCACAGTTTCCAGCTGTGGATCCTGTCCGATCGCAAGGGCCACAAGCCCAGCTGGGGTACACGGACATTCCCGAAGGAAGACCGCTCGGACCAGTTCGTCGTCCTCGCCAGCGGGCGAGAGGGCGACGAAGACGCGCTGCCGATCCACACCGATGGCCGCGTGCTCGGCGCGACGGTCAAGGCGGGGGAGAGCGTCACCTACGATCTCGGCGGCCGCAAGGGCTACCTCGTCCCCGCCAGCGGTAGGGTTGAGGTAGAAGGCGAAGAGGCCAATGCGCGCGACGGCGTGGCCATCGCCGATGTCGATGTGCTGACGGTGAAAGCGCTGGAAGATGCCGAACTGGTGCTGGTCGACACGGCCTGACCGGCGCGGCTGACTTTACACATTTAACACTGTCCAAAGGGGAAAAAGTTTCCTTGGCGGGTGGTTCGTGCGGGGACACACATTTGTACGGGGCTCGTAATTGGATCATGGACCGGCCCTAAGCGGGGCAGAGTAATGTAGGAAAGGCCGATCCGAGGCATTCTCGCAAATCTCTAGTCTGCGCTGACAGGTTCCTCGTCATTCCAGCCACACTCAATATCGCTCGTTCGTCGAAAGGGCATCTCATCACCGACGATGTTGATGCGTAGCACTTGGCCCTGCTCCCATTCAAAGACATGGGCGAACAACGCGTTGCCTTCGGGGCCAAACCCGGCAAACGGAGCAAAGCGTGCCCCTCTAGTGTCTTTCTGAAGATAGAGCCTTGGCTCGACAAAGAGCATCAGTTCTCGCGCATCCGTCCTTCTCTTCTTGAAACTGAAGACGTCGAATACCTTGGTCCCATTGAACCAAACTTCGTCCTCCACAAGCAAGATGTGGCCAAAACCTTCGGCAGTGTAGCATCCTTGGAGCGAGGATATGTCGCTGTTCATTTCGGGTTCTGATGAGAAATCCACTCTGCAGGCTGCCAACTGGCAAAGCGCTATCAGAACAACGCAGACGCGTAGCACTCTCGAGTCCAACTTTGGCTCAAACGACCGCAGCAACTAATATCCCCCCAGCGCTTAAACCCTACTCGTGCCGCAGCGCCTCGATCGGGTCGAGCTGGCTGGCGCGGCGAGCGGGGAAGTAGCCGAAGATCACCCCGATCATCGCCGAGATCCCGAAGCTCAGGACGTTGATGAAGGGATCGAAGATAAAGGGCAGGCCGAATGCGCTTGCCGCCGCCACCGAAAGGCCGAAGGCGAACAGGATTCCGACCATGCCGCCAAAGCAGCATAGCACCACGGCCTCGGTCAGGAACTGGCGCTGGACCTCCTGCGCGCGCGCGCCAATGGCCATGCGGATGCCGATTTCGCGCGTGCGCTCGGTCACAGAAACCAGCATGATGTTCATGATCCCCACGCCGCCCACTACCAGACTGATGGCGGCAATCGCGGCGACGATCGCGGTCAGCGTGCCGACCGTGCTGGAGACGGTTTCGTTGATCTCTGCCGTGTCGACGATATCGAAATTGTTGTTCTGCCCTTCCAGCAGCAGGCGCCGTTCGCGCAACAGGCCAACCACGGCCTCAATCATCGCATCGCTATCGACATTGGTGTCATACGAGATCGCGAAATTGTTGATATTGTCATTGCCGATAAAGCGCCGCTGCACGTTCTTGATCGGCATCAGTACCGAATTGTCGTCATCCTGGTTGCCGCCGCCAATGCCGCGGGAATCGGCCACGCCGATAATCCGGCAGGACACCGTATTGAGGCGCATCTGTTCGCCCAGCGGGGAAACGCCGGGGATGAAGAGTTCTTCCTGGATGGTCTGGCCGATGATGCAGACATTGTCGCCGGCCTCTTCCTCTGCCTCGGTAAAATTACGTCCTTCGGCAATATCGACCGAGCGCGCGACCATGAATTCATTGCTCACGCCTTCGACGCGCGTATCCCAGTCCTGCCCGTTATAGATCGCGGTGACATCGGTATTGACGGTACCGGCGACCGCTTTGACCCCGGCAATCTGCTCGCGCACGGCGATAATGTCCTGGTCATCGAAGGGGCGCCAGACGCCCTGCTCGTTCTGGATGGGGAATACGATCAGGACGTTGGAGCCGAGCGCGCTGATCTGCTCTTCGATATCGACTGTGGCGGCTTGGCCTAGAGTTACCATGGTGATGACTGATGCCACACCGATTATGATGCCCAAAGTGGTCAGGAAGCTGCGCAGCATATGGCGGCGGATTTCCTTGAGCGCGAGCATTAGCGTCGTGGTCCACATCAGATAGCCCCCTCGCGCCTTGCGTCGGACTTACTCCCCGCATCGATACGTTCGACGACACCGTCTTTGAAATGGACAATGGTCTTGGCAAATTCTGCCATGTCGGGCTCATGCGTCACCATGACGATAGTGATCCCGCTGCGGTTGAGATCGGCCAGCAGTTCCATGATCTCTATCGATCGTTCGGAATCGAGATTGCCGGTCGGTTCGTCGGCCAGCAGGACTGCCGGATCGGTAACCAGCGCACGGGCAATGGCCACGCGTTGCTGCTGGCCGCCGGAAAGTTCGCCCGGCGTGTGATCTGCCCATGGGACAAGCCCGACCTTGTCGAGTGATTTCATCGCCGCCTCGCGCCGGCTGGCCTTGTCCATGCCATGATAGATCAAGGGAAGTTCGGTGTTTTCCAGCGCACTGGTGCGGGCCAGCAGGTTGAAGCCCTGGAACACGAAGCCGAGATACTTGCGTCGCAGCAGCGAGCGCTGGTCCTTGGTCAGCGATTGCACTTCGCTGCCGAGGAACCTGTAGACGCCCGATGTTGGTGAATCGAGGCAGCCGATTATGTTCATCGTGGTCGACTTGCCCGAGCCCGACGGGCCCATGACCGCCACGAAATCACCCCGCCGGATGGTCAGGTTCACGCCGCGTAATGCCTTGAAGGCGGCTACACCCTTGCCGAAGGTCTTGGTGATCCCCTCCAGTTCTATGATCGGCTCACCACTCACTTATTCAGCGTCCTGTGCCCTGATGCTGGTGACCACCTGTATACCAGCTTCAAGCTCGTCCGAGGATACCACCGTCATGCGCCCATCGCTGCGACCGGTCATCACACTGATGGGTTGCAATTGGTTATCCTCGTCCAAGACATAGACCGTCTGGCGGCTGCCTGCGCTGATCGTCGCCTGCGGACCTTCGCGATCGAGCCCGAAATCGTTGCCGTTATTGATCGGGACGCCGCCCTGCTCCTGTTGCTGCAGTGGACGGAAGCGGATCGCACTGTTGGGGACAAGTAATTGCTCGCCTGTGCTGGCGGTCGCGATCGAGGCGGTTGCCGTCATGCCTGCGCGCAACAGGCCTTCGGTGTTCTGGACAGTCAGCCGCGCCTCGTATTCTACCACGGAGTTCTGCTGGTTGGCGGTGTTTTCCGCAGTGGCGATATTTCTCGATGCGAGATCGACGCGTTCGACTACGGCAGGGAACTGGCGTCCTGGATAGGCATCGACAGTGAAAGTCGCGGACTGCCCGGTGTCTACCTGACCGACATCGGCTTCGTCGACAGCGACGCGAAGTTGCATGACCGAAAGGTCTTCTGCCAGAACGAACAACGTGGGCGTGTTGAAGCTGGCGGCGACTGTCTGGCCGGGTTCCACCTGGCGGGCGAGTACAACGCCCGATACGGGTGAGCGGATCACTGCGCGGTCGCGATTTGTCTGCGCGGTCGAGAGTGACGCCTCTGCCGAGGCCACATCGGCTTCTGCGGAGACCAGCGCCGCCTCATCTCGGCGTACGGTTCCTTCGGCCGCGAGCAGTTCTTGTGCCGATGGAACGCGGCCTTCGGACAGGCGATAAACTTCTTGCAGGCGCTCAAGTTGTGCCTGGTCCACTTCCAGCGTGGCGCGGGCCTGTTCCACCCTTGCATGGGCGGCATTGAGATTGGCCCGTCCCTGCAGGATCTGGTCATCGATCACATCGG
>CAJXLD010000196.1 GCA_913055595.1 uncultured Altererythrobacter sp. | reverse complement strand
GCCGTGTGTCGGCATGGTTGCGGAAGGCGGAAAGGGTGATCCGGTCGAGCGCCATGGTGTGAGATGATGACTAGGCGAGCAGCACAATGGATTCCATGAAAATCAACGATCTAAATATTGGTGAAAAATCCCAATGTTCAGTATGGTTGGTTATGAAACCTTTCTCTTATCTGAACAGAAATGGCAGAATTCTGCGGTTTTTGAAAAATGGCACACCCCCTGCAATGTTGTTGACATCGGGCGGATATTCGTTCGGTACAACCAAGAGGGAGTAAAGAAATGACCGAAGAAACCAATGTTCTCCACCGCGCCATGGCCGCTTTCGGCGCTGTTGCCATGTCCATGGCCATCATGGTGAGCTATTTCGCAATTCCGCAGGTCCAGGCTGCTACGGTTCTGGTAGCATGAGCCAGCTCAGCCCAAATCCTGCTGGTGGTCCGCCCAAAAAGCTCCACCTCGACAAGAATAATGCCAAGATTGCCGGCGTATGTTCGGGCCTGGCCAAATACTTCGGCATCGATCCACTGATCGTACGCCTGGTCTTCGGTATCGGAGCCATCGCCGGCTTTGGCAGCTTTATCCTGATCTATCTCGCGCTGTGGGCAGTGGTGGACTGATCCGCCACTTCCCCAGCCAACTTACCGGTTCATCGACTTTGCAAATGGTGAGAAGTCGGTGTCAGTATCGAAGACTTCCACGCCTTCGCGCCGTTTAAGGAAAGCGATAACCTTGTAGGTGACCGGCGTCAGGACGATTTCCCAGCCGGTCTTCAACAGCCATTGGGTGAAAGCTACCGTGATGACCAAATCCGCACTCCAGCCCACTGCACCCAAAAAGGCGATCGGATAGAACAACGCACTGTCCACGCCTTGGCCGACAACAGTTGAACCAATTGTGCGCGTCCACAACAACCTGCCTTTGGTCCAGATCTTCATCCGCGCCATGACGTAGGAATTCACAAATTCCCCCGCCCAGAAGGCGATGATCGATGCCAGAACGATGCGTGGCACCTGCCCGAAAACCTGCTCATAGGCTTCCTGCCCGCCCCAGTTCGCCGCCGGAGGCAGGGCGACGACCACCATGGACATGAAGGCCATGAAGACCAGAGCAATAAACCCGGCCCAGATGCATCGGCGGGCATGGGCATAGCCATAGACCTCCGTGAGGATGTCTCCGATTACGTAGGATATGGGAAAGAACAGGATTCCCGCACCAAATTCCCACGGGCCCACAACGGGCAATTCGACGAAGGAAACCTTGGCTGCGCCGATGACATTGGAAAGCAGCAGGATGGTGACGAAGGCCACCATGACATAATCGAAATAGCGGAAATGGCGGCGCCCGCCTTCCTGCCCTTCAATGCGTTGCGGCTGGCTATCCATGGGAGCGAGCCTATCTTGATTTGCCATAGCCGCAAAGCCCGCTATGGACCTGACCCGACGCGCCCATAGCTCAGCTGGATAGAGCACGGGACTTCTAATCCTGAGGTCGCAGGTTCGACTCCTGCTGGGCGCGCCATATTTGCTTGCCAAGGCGAATCCGCACTTCCATCCTCGCTAGATGGGCGGCAAGTCGCCCCGTTTCGGGCGGGCTCCCGGATGGGCGTGCGGAGTAGAGATGAAACGTCGGATTCTTTTACAACCTCAATGGTTGTTTAGGTTTTGGTAACCATCGTGTTCCGCATGAATCCGCGCAAACGAAAAACTGGCACGCGGCGTGCTACGTATTGGGCGTACCCTGTAGTCTTCGAATGAGGCGGGGCCGACAACAGATCCCCTAGAGTCTCCCGGCCCTGCCTCCCCGAAGAACCGGACCTTCCGACAAATCCACGATCACCGACGCCCCAGCCAAGGCACGTCTGTGTGTTTCACGTCCATGGTCCCGGAGTATGGTCTGCAAAGCTCGAAAGCGGCTTGCGGATCGGCACCGAGATAGGTCTGCCAATCCTTGGGGTTGAGCACCACCGGCATGCGATCATGCAATGGCCGGACAGCCTCATTCGCGGTGGTCATAACCATTGTGAATGCCGGGCCCCATTCTTCCGTACCGCGCCAGAAACCGGCCACCGCCATAAGTGGCGCCTGGGGAAGTGAAAACCATGTCCGGGTCTTCGCACCCTTGGGCCCACGCGCTTCGGCGAATTCGGAAACAGGCACAAGACAGCGGCGGTCGCGAAAGCTGGCCGACCAGAAGGGACTACCCAGCTTGTCCGAGCGTGCGTTGTTGACTGGCTTGGGCTTGAGCGGCTGGCCCTTGGCGCCCTTGCGGGCGAGGGGGAAACCCCATGCCATCTGTTGTATCTGTCCCTCGGCCAGCACAAGTCCGGGATAGCCGGGATAGATTTCGGCGGGTGCGTTGCCTGGTGCTACGCGCATGTCCTGCGCAATAGAGGAGAAGAAGTCGGCTACCTCCGTCCGGCTCTGGTTCATGCGATAGAGATTGCACATCTTATCTTCTTAGCCTCAAGCGCCGGCGTTCGCATCCGCTCACTTGGCTATCCTCGCCTGAATCCTTCCGTCCTTCGGCCTACAGGGCGGCTGCGGGCGCGCAGTCGCGCTTGCGGGCCTGCGGCCCGTTTGATCACGAGATAGCTAAGTTTGGGGATCGGGCGCAATGCGCCCGCAAGGCCGACCGGCCGCCCGCAGGTGCCCGCAGAGCGCGCGAAGCGCGATCGGAGGGATCAGCAGCGAGGACGAAGGCGCGGATGCGCCTTCGCGACAATCAAGAAGCCGCTGCGACGCCTTTTTCCGCCAGCAATTGCTGTAGCTCACCGGCTTCGTACATTTCCATCATGATGTCGCTGCCGCCGACGAATTCGCCCTTCACATAGAGTTGGGGAATGGTCGGCCAGTCGGAGAATTCCTTGATGCCTTGGCGGATCTCCATGTCCTGCAGTACATCGAAGCTCTCGAAAGCGACATTGCAGTGGTCGAGGATCGCGGTTGCGCGGTTGGAAAAGCCGCACTGCGGGAAGAGCGGCGTGCCTTTCATGAAGAGAACCACATCGTTCTCGTTCACGATTTTGGAAATGCGTTCATTCGTATCGGCCATGGGTCCCACCATTGTAATCTGATCTGGCACTCAATTGGGAACGGCGGTGCTCAGTTGCAAGGCATGCAGTTCGCCGCCCATTCGCCCGCCCAAGGCTTCATAGACCAGTTTGTGCTGGGCCACGCGCGGCTTGCCAGCAAAGGATGCGGACGTGACGGTGGCGCGATAGTGATCGCCATCGTCAACCAGCGCCACGATCTCCACCTCGGCATCGGGGATGGCAGCCTTGATCAGTGCCTCGATCTCCGCAGCGTGCATCGCCATTGCGCTTAAGACTCGCTCATCAACTGGCGCTTGGCCTCGACAGATTTTTCTTCGAGCGTGCTGCGAATTGTAGCTTCATCCATGTCGTGCCCGGCCGCAGTCAGATCACCCAGCAGCTTTCGGATCACGTCTTCATCGCCCGCTTCCTCGAAATCGGCACGCACGACGTCCTTCTTGTAGGCCTCGGTTTCTTCGGGTGTCAGACCCATAAGGCCGGCAGCCCATTCGCCGAGCAGGCGGTTGCGCCGCGCCGCGATGCGAAAGGCGGTCTGTTCGTCCATTACAAACTTGGCTTCTTCTCCGCGTTCGCGGTCCTTGAAATCGGTCATGACGTCCCTTTCGAGTGCGGTAATCTGAAAATAGGTCTATAAGCCTCAGGCAGCAAGCCCGGTTCCACTGGCAAGCCAGGGTTGTTCGGTTCGCTGGCGTGCCTCGTAAGTTTCGATGGCCGAATTGCTTTGCAGCGTAAGGCCCACCTCGTCGAGTCCTTCGCTCAGGCAATATTTTCGGAATGGATCGATTTCGAAAGTCCAGCGATCCTGGAACGGCGTGGTCACCGTCTGCGTGTCGAGGTCGATCGTGATGGGATCGGTCTCCGCCACTTCCATCAGCCGGTCGATTGCTTCTTGAGGCAAAGCGACAGTGAGAATGCCGTTCTTGAAGGCATTGCCGGAGAAGATATCTGAGAAGCTTGGGGCGATCACGGCCTTCACGCCCATGTCCATCAGCGCCCAGGCCGCGTGCTCGCGGCTAGAACCGCAGCCGAAGTTGTCGCCTGCGATGATGATAGGTGAACCGGCATGGGCTGGATCGTCGAAGACATTGTCCGGGTCCTTGCGCAAGGCTTCGAATGCGCCCTTGCCAAGGCCCTCGCGAGTAACCGTCTTGAGAAAGTGTGCCGGGATGATGATGTCGGTATCGACATTCTTCATGCCAAAGGGATAGGCACGGCCTTCAACCTGCGTGACCTTGTCCATTAATCGGTCTCCGGTGCTTCGCCTGAGGGGATGGCAGGCTTCTTGGCCTCTTCGCTCTTCTTCCTGCGCTTATTGGCATAGAGGAGTGCCGCCGCCACGGCGGCAGAGCCGATGGCGGCACCGGCAGCGATCAGCTTCTTTTTGTCGTCAGTCATGAAATTAATCTGGGTCCTGCTTTGGCTCTAGGCAAGCACTACTGTGCTATTTCTGCAATTCACGCACGTCGGTGAGCTTTCCTGTCACCGCCGCCGCAGCCGCCATGGCAGGGCTGACAAGGTGCGTGCGCGCGCCGGGGCCCTGTCGGCCAACGAAATTGCGGTTGCTGGTGGAGGCCGAGCGCTCGCCTGGCGGAACCTTGTCCGGATTCATGCCAAGGCATGCTGAACAGCCCGGCTCGCGCCATTCGAGTCCGGCTTCGATGAAGATCTTGTCGAGGCCTTCTTCCTCCGCCTGCATCTTCACCAGGCCGGAGCCGGGGACGATAATGCCCCATTTGATGTTTGGGTGTTTCTTGCGGCCCTTGAGTACCGCTGCGGCGGCTCTCAGGTCCTCTATGCGACTGTTGGTGCAGGAACCAATGAATATGTTCTGCACCTCGATCTCATCCATGCGCTGGCCAGGGGTGAGGCCCATATAGTCGAGGCTCGCCTGCGCGGCGCGTTGCTTGGAGGCATCGGCAAAGCTGTCGGGCGAGGGGACGACTCCGCCGATCGCC
>CAJXLD010000195.1 GCA_913055595.1 uncultured Altererythrobacter sp. | reverse complement strand
CTACCGGCAATGTCGATCCTGAAATGGCCATCAAGCTCTTGCAGTTGTTCGAAGCTCTCAATCGTCTGGGGACCACGGTGGTAGTGGCAACGCACGACCTTCACCTGCTGCGCAAAGTGCCGGATTCGCTGATCATGCGGCTGGATCGGGGCCGTTTGTCCGATCCAACCGGCGCGTTGCGATATCCGCCTCGCCGCGAAAGGATCGGGTCATGAGCTTTCCCCTCATACCGCGACGTTCGCAGATCGGCAGGAAGACTGCGCGCATTCTTCGGCAAGCAAGGCTCTCCGGGCCGGTGCCCTGGGTTATCGCCATCATGGTTGCACTGACGGTGGTCGCCGTCGCCGGAGGACTGGCCTTGGGCAATCTGGCTGACAATGCACGTGCCGAGATCGCCGGGGGCGTAACAGTGCAGATCGTCGAGGGCGCTCCACAGGATCGCGACCGCCAAGCTGAATTGGCACTGTCAATCCTCAGCAATCGCGACGATGTTGTGGAGGCTCGCCGAGTTCCCGATGAAGAAATCGTTGCCTTGCTGGAGCCCTGGTTGGGCGATGCCGGACTTGCCGAAGAGGCCATCCCTACACCTGCCTTGATCGACCTGAGGCTGGACGGTGAGCTCGACGAGGCGAGGCTGGAAGACTTGCGTGCGTCGCTTGCTCAAAGCGCACCTTCTGCGCGGGTAGACGCGCAGGCGAGTTGGCTTGCACCAGCGCTGGAGGCGATTGCGTCAATACGATACCTCGCACTCGGCCTTGTGCTGCTGTTGGCAGCGACCAGCGTTGCGGCGATCTGGCTCGCGGCGCGTAATGCGCTGGGCGCCAATCGCGCGACAATCGATGTCATCCACCATCTGGGTGCAACCGACAGCCAGATTGCCGGTATCTTCCAGCGATCCGTGGCGTTGGACGCATTAGCCGGCGGAGTTGCAGGGCTACTTGTTGGACTGGGCGCCATATTGTTGCTGGGTCGGCAATTCGCCAACCTTGGTTCTGCGCTGGTTACCGGAGGCGGTTTGTCGCAAACGGACTGGATCGTGATCGCCACCATTCCCATATTGGGCGCAGTCCTCGCAGTTCTCACGGCGCGGATGACCATCGTTTCCGCACTCAGGCGAATCCTTTGATTTTTCGAACACTCTCCCTGATCGTAATAGTCTGGGCCTTGGGCTTCGTGTGGTTTGCCATGGCTCTGCCGCAACCGGCCGCAGACGAAAGAACCGATGCCATCGTGGTGCCTACGGGAAGTGGCGGTCGCATCCCTCAAGGGCTGGAGTTGCTGCGCCGCGACCTCGCGGCAACCATGCTTGTCACTGGCGTGGACGTTGATGTGACGCCGGCCGAATTCGCCGCCCAATTCGAGGTGGAAGAGCAGCTGATGGCCTGCTGCATCACGCTGGGTTTCGACGCGCTTGATACAAGAGGCAATGCGCAAGAGACAGTCGAGTGGCTAGCGGCTAACAAGCACAAGTCCATTCGCCTTGTCACCGCAGACTGGCACATGCGGCGTACCGTCGTGGAACTCGAAAGCGTCCTGCCCGACGAAATAGAATTAGTAGAGGATGCCATCCCGACGGAAGCCAGTTTCCCTACATTGTTCACTGAGTACAACAAGTTGCTGGCCGCATGGCTGCTGCATTGGGTTTGACGGCGTCATGCATGTATTGCGCAGCCTGATTTTCTATGTCGTCTTCTATGGCGGTTCGGTGCCCTACATTTTGGGCGCGGTGTTGCTGCAATATGTCATACCCGGGATCGAGCGTGCAGCATGCGACAATTGGTCCGCCTTTCACCACTGGTGCGTTAGAAACTTGCTCGGCATTCGCATCGAAGTGACAGGCACCATGCCCGAAGGGGCAGCCTTTTATGCCTTGAAACATGAATCGTTCCTCGAAGCGATCGAGATTCCCCATCTCTTTGATCACCCGTCAGGATTTGCAAAGCAGGAGCTGTTCGCCATTCCCGGCTGGGGGAGGCTGGCGCGCAGTTACGGAGGCATTCCGGTTGCGCGGAATGAAGGTGCCAAGGCGCTACGCTTCATGCTCAAGGAAGTACGACCGTTGATCGCACAGCAACGCCCGATCCTGATTTTTCCTGAAGGGACGCGCGCAAAACATGGCACCAGACCAAAATTGCAAGCCGGGTTTGCCGCGCTCTACAAGTTGATCGGCCTGCCGGTGATCCCCGTGGCGGTGAACAGCGGCCCGCTCTACCAACGCCTATGGAAGAAGGCTGGAACGATCCGCATCCATTTCGGCGAACCTATTCCGCCCGGCCTGCCGCGCGATGAAGTGGAGCGGCGTACGCATGAAGCGATCAATGCACTGAACACGCCAGTGGCCCACAACAGCTAGGGCATCAGCGACAATATGCGGCGCACCCATTGCTGCGCCTCTGCGTGATCGCCAATATCGGCAACAAATTCCTGCCCTCGCGCTACGCTTTGCAACACGTCGCCGCCCAGCCAGCGATCACGCCGGTCGTGATACGAAAGCCCCACCTTTTCCAGCCATGTCGGCACGCGCCAGAGGCTGGGCGATGCGCCTTCCATCGTAAGCCGCAAATCCGGATGGATGTTCTTCGCTGTGGACCCCCGTCCACACCAGATCGCATCATTCCTGCCGTGCGGCGCCAAGGCATGCGGGTGCCCAAGCCGACGCAGCGCCTCCATTCCAGGATCGCCGTGTCGCACGATCCTATCCACGTTCAGCCAGCCGAATATGCGGTGATGCGGCTTCTCCTGCCCTTCGCGAAACAGGCCAAAGAAGATGAACAGGTCCCCCACCCCGACACCCCTGTTTTCCAGATGCGCCTGCGCCGCGCCGTATTGGCCGAACAGACAGGTTCCATCCTCTCGAAACATGGGATCGTGATGCGCGCGCGACCGTCCCGACAGTTTGCCACGGCTGGCATGGCGGACATGGCAAGATAGCCCCAGCGAGAAATAGCTTGGTCCCGGCATTCCGCGCACTGCGGGTATCGGCAGGCTCACCGGTACGCCATCGACGATGGGCGAAGGTCCGCCGCCCGAACTGCTGTCAAAACCCTTGCGCGAAAAGACGATCTTCATTGCGCAATGCACCTAGCGCAGCCCACCATGCCCGACTAGGCTGGCTTCTTCCGGGAGAGACAGACAAATGAAACCGATCCAGCTTGGCCGCATGACCATTCACAAGGTCCATGAAATGGATTCGCCAACGCCCATGACCATGAACCTGCCGGGCGTCACATCGCACGACCTCGGACGCCTGCTCACCTGGTACAATCCTGGCGATGGCGAGATCACGCTCGATCCCGAGACTTCGGAAATGAACTTCTCGGTCCATTCCTATATCATCGAAGTCGATGGTCAGACGATCATGGTCGATACGTGCGATGGAAACCACAAGAACCGGCTGGTCGAAGCGGTGCACCAACTGGATACCGATTACCTCGGCAATCTGGCCCGCGCAGGCTTTGCACCCGAGGATATCGACCTTGTCATGTGCACCCATCTGCATTTCGACCATGTCGGCTGGAACACCAGGCTGGAAGGCGGCAAATGGGTGCCTACCTTCCCCAATGCCAAATACCTCTTCGGCAAGCGCGACTACGAGTATTTCAAGGACAATCCTGCAGGCGAGGAGGCCCATCACGAAAGCTTTGCCGATTCGATCATCCCGGTGATGGAGGCGGGCCAGGGCATTATCGTCGATGAAAACCATGCCGCCCACCGCGAGATCGGCAACGGCGTGTGGTTGGAGCCTGCCTTCGGCCATTCGCCCGGCTGCTGCACCATTCACGGCCAGGCCGACAGCCGCGAGGCGATCTTCTGGGGCGATGTCATCCATCACCCGGTGCAGATGATCCGTTACGACCTACCCTTCGCCTTCGATGCCGACCCCGCAGCGGCCAGCCTCACTCGCCAGCGCGTGATGAAACGCGCGGCGGAAGAAGAGCTGCTATGTTTCCCCGCCCACTTCCGCCAGACATCAGCCGGAACAGTAAAACCAGATGGCGATGCCTACCGCTATGAATGGGTGAGCGAATAGGCTGCTCTTCGCAGTGGATAAGCTTGGCTCCCGCTTGCCCTCAGCCGCGCGGTCAGGAATCCATCTGCCATGGCGATTCTTTCTGACAAGTGGATCCGCGACAAGGCGCTCAACGAAGGCATGATCGAGCCTTTCGTCGAGGCACAGAGGCGCGATGGCTGCATTTCCTACGGCCTGTCCTCCTATGGCTATGACGCGCGCGTGGCGCCCGAGTTCAAGATCTTCACCAATGTCGACAGCGCGATTGTCGACCCGAAGAATTTCGACGGGAAAAGCCTGGTCGATCGCGAAACCGACGTCTGCGTGATCCCGCCCAACAGCTTTGCGCTGGCGCGCACGGTGGAATATTTCCGCGTGCCCAAGGATGTGCTGGTGATCTGCCTTGGCAAGAGCACCTATGCCCGCTGCGGCATCATCGTGAATGTCACCCCTCTGGAGCCGGGCTGGGAAGGCCATGTGACGCTGGAGTTTTCCAACACCACGCCGCTTCCTGCCAAGATCTATGCTAATGAGGGCGCGTGCCAGTTCCTCTTCCTGCAGGGGAACGAACCGTGCGAAGTGAGCTATGCCGATAGGGCAGGCAAATATATGGGTCAGCGCGGCGTCACGCTTCCCAAGCTCTGACCTGCGGCAACCCAATCTGAAGGGAAATTCCCATGACCACAACCAAGGAGCTTTCAGAACGGCTCGACCAGCTGGAAGCACGGGCGCGCAAGGCGGAAGACTGGACGGAGATCGCCAATCTGCAGGCGGCCTATGGCTATTACGTAGACAAGGGACTGTGGGACAAGGCGGCCGACCTTTTTGCCAAAGACGGCACGCTCGAGATCGCCGGACGCGGCGTTTATGTCGGCCAGGACCGCGTGCGGCAATATCTGGGCCAGCTGCCCGAATACAAGGACGGGGCAATCTATAATCACATGCAGCTGCAGCCGGTGATCCATGTCGATAGCGCGGCAGGCAAGGCCAAGGCGCGTTGGCGCACGCTGATGATGGTCGG
>CAJXLD010000194.1 GCA_913055595.1 uncultured Altererythrobacter sp. | reverse complement strand
AAATCGCAAGATCCACAGAAACGATCAGCACCCATGTAGGACGCGTGCACAGCGTCCTGGAGGATTTCGAGGAAGCAAGCGGCGAAAATCAACGCAGACTGGCCGACGCCGTAAAGCGGATGGGCGATGTTGAAGAAATGGGTAGCGTGATGTTCGACAAGGTCGTCCACGCCGGCCTGGCACCCAAAGACAGCACTATGGTTGAACATGCGATGATGGCAGCGAAGGAAGCTGTAGCAGTTGCTGAAGCCGCGCTAGCGAACGGGCAGCTGACCGAAGAAGCACTATTCGATGACAATTATGTGGAAGTGCCTGGAACCAATCCAAAACTGTATCGGACCGGCTTGAGTGATTGGGCCGATGAAAACTGGCGACCAATCATGGAGAACGTCAAAAAGTCCGATTCAAGTATCATCGCTTCGGTCTGCGATGACCGGAACGGATTCATCGTCACGCACCATGCAGACCGCTCGCTGAAGCCGACCGGCAATTACGAGCACGACCTGCAGTTCTGTCGCAATGGACGTATCATCTACAACGCCATCGATCGACGCATCAAGAACAGCGACCAGCCTTATTCCATGGCCGTCTATCGCTATGAAGGCGATGGCAAGCAGTACAAGATCGTTCGCCTGGCGAGCGTTCCCCTGATCGTCAGGGGGCGCCGTTGGGGCGATTATGAAGTTTCCTATGTCGTGTAGCGCAAGTCCCGGGTCGCAAAATTGGGGGGCTATGCGTCGATGAGGTCGCGATCCAGTTCACCAGGACGGTATTGAACGATATCGAAACTGTGTTCTGGGTCGCGGCCCTTTTTTCGATCTGGCGGATCGTCACTGAGACGCACTGTCATTGCCAGGCGGGCGGGGCTGAGAAACCAGCGTCACCAATACGAAGCTGATATACATGAGCAGATACCAGCTCCCAAGTTTGGGAACAGAGACCATGTGCCAGCCTTCCTCTTGGCTGGGGTAGATCCAGGCATTGGCGAATGTGGCAATGTTCTCGGCAAGCCAGATAAATAAAGCCACCAGCAACCAACCGACCAGCAGCGGCATCCAGCGCGCCTCGCGCCAATTGGTGAAGTAGATACGCGTGCGCCAGAACAATAGGACAACGGCTGCGAACAGCGCATAGCGGATATCGGGCAGGTAGTGATGACTGAAGAAATTCATATAGATCAGCACGGCGAGCAGCCATGTCATCCAGCGCGCAGGGTAAGGCTCGCAGTGAAAGTCAAAAATGCGCCAGACGCGGGCGATATAGCTACCGACAGAGGCGTACATGAAGCCGGAGAAGAGCGGCACGCCGGCAATTCTTAGCAGTGCCTCTTCGGGATAAACCCATGATCCCACCGCAGTTTTGAAAACCTCCATCACCGTGCCGATGAAGTGGAACGCAAGAATCACCTTGGCCTCGTCCCAGGTCTCCAGCCGAAAAGCGAGCATGGCGATCTGTATACCCAGCGCAGCGATAGTGAGAAAATCATAGCGGTGGAGCGGGGCGTCTTCTGGGTAGAACAGAAATGTTCCCAGAAGCAGTGCCATCATCAGCGCGCCGAACAGGCAGGCCCAAGCCTGCTTGAATCCGAAGAGGAGGAATTCGTATGTCCAGCTGGCGATGCCTGTCGGCGGCTCGAAGGCTTCAAGTCGCGCACGGACCTGGGCGAAGCGGGTATGGGCCGGTGTCTTGCCGAACCCCGCCACCTTACGCGTCGATCAAGTCGCGATCGAGTTCACCAGCACGGTTCTGGATGAAATTGAAGCGGTGTTCCGGATTGCGCCCCATCAGCTGGTCGACCAGCTCTTTCACCGCGTATCGCTGTTCGTGCTCGGAAGGCAGGGTGATGCGGATCAGGCTGCGCGTTTCCGGGTTCATCGTAGTTTCGCGTAATTGCTGGGGATTCATCTCCCCCAGGCCCTTGAAGCGTGAGACTTCCACCTTCTTGCCCTTGAATACCGTTTCTTCCAATTCCGCGCGGTGCGCATCGTCACGCGCGTAGCGGCTCTCCTTGCTGGAGGTCAGGCGATAGAGCGGCGGCTGGGCGAGGTAGAGGTGCCCATTGCGCACCATCTCGGGCATTTCCTGGAAGAAGAAGGTCATCAACAGCGTGGCAATATGCGCCCCGTCGACATCGGCATCAGTCATGATGATGACGCGGTCGTAACGCAGGTTTTCCGGGTCGCAGTCCTTGCGTGTGCCGCAGCCGAGTGCCAGCGTGAGGTCGGCAATTTCGCTATTGGCGCGGATCTTGTCTGCGCTGGCCGACGCAACGTTGAGGATCTTGCCGCGGATCGGCAGAATCGCTTGCGTCTTGCGGTTGCGCGCCTGCTTGGCGCTACCGCCTGCGGAATCGCCTTCCACGATGAACAGTTCGGTCTCGGCGTCGGTCTCGCCCGAACAATCGGTGAGCTTGCCGGGCAGGCGCAATTTCTTGGCATTGGTCGCGGTCTTGCGCTTGATCTCGCGCTCTTGCTTGCGGCGCAGACGCTCTTCCATACGCTCCATCACCGAGCCGAGCAGCGCGCGCCCACGCTCCATATTGTCGGCGAGAAAATGGTCGAAATGGTCACGCACCGCATTCTCGACGAGGCGTGCGGCTTCGGGAGATGTCAGCCGGTCCTTGGTCTGGCTCTGGAATTGCGGATCGCGGATGAAGAGGCTGAGCATGATCTCCGCGCCCGTCATCACATCGTCGGCAGTGATATCCTTGGCCTTTTTCTGGCCGGTCAGGTCACCGAAGGCGCGCAAGCCCTTGGTAAGCGCCGCGCGCAAGCCCTGTTCATGCGTGCCGCCATCGGGGGTGGGTACGGTGTTGCAATACCAGCTGGTGGAGCCATCGGACCACAATGGCCAGGCGACCGCCCATTCGACGCGGCCTTGTTCTTCGGGGAAGTCCTGCCTGCCGGTGAAGAAGTCCGCGGTCACGCACTCGCGAGCGCCAACCTGCTCCTTCAGATGATCGACGAGGCCGCCGGGGAACTGAAACACCGCTTCCTGCGGCACATCCTCTGACGCCAGCGAAGGCGCGCATTTCCAGCGGATTTCGACTCCAGCGAAGAGGTAAGCTTTGGAGCGCGCCAGCTTGAACAGGCGTGCAGGCTTGAACTGGCGATCGCCGAAGATTTCCGTGTCGGGAACGAATGACACACTGGTGCCGCGGCGGTTGGGGGTGGTGCCGATCTTCTCGATCTTCCCCTGCGGCTGTCCACGCGAGAAGCTCTGCGCGTGGATTTCCTTGTTGCGTGCGACTTCAACTCGCGTTTCGGAGGACAGTGCATTGACGACCGATACACCCACACCGTGCAATCCGCCCGACGTGGCATAGGCCTTGCCCGAAAACTTGCCGCCCGAATGCAGCGTAGTCATGATGACTTCGAGCGTGGACTTGCCCGGGAACTTCGGGTGCTCGTCCACTGGCATGCCGCGACCGTTGTCGACGATGGTCAGGCGATTGCCTTCCTCCAAGATGACTTCGATGCGGTTGGCATGGCCGGCGACCGCCTCGTCCATCGAATTGTCGAGCACTTCGGCAGCAAGGTGGTGTAGTGCGCGATCATCGGTGCCGCCGATATACATGCCCGGGCGGCGGCGCACTGGCTCCAGCCCCTCCAACACCTCGATGGAAGAGGAATCATAGTCGCCGCTCGAAGCGGGCATCTGTTCGAAAAGATCGTCGCTCATACCAACAGCTATAGGCTGCGGGATTCCGCGGATTCAAGCGGGCGAGGAAAACTTATCGACTGTCAGAACTGGCGGGGTGCCGGATCGACGACTGAAATCGTGCCCTCACCCACTTCACGCACTTCGAAAGCGCGTTCACCGACGCCATCGCGCGAGAAGCGGAACGGGCCGTCAAGGCCGAGGAAACCGCCTTCATCGCTCAGCTCGTTGGTAGGGAAGCGATCTCCCGGTTCCCAATCGCGGGCGATCCGCAAGGTGAGCAGAACTGCATCATAACCCAGCGTGGCAAGGCGATAGGGTTGGTTGCCAAAGCGCGCCTCGTAAGAGCCGACGAACTGGCGATAGCGGGCATCCGAAACGGCAGAAAACCACGCTCCTCGCATGGAGGGGTTGCGGGTCAATGCTGTCTCACCGCTCCACAATTCCGGCCCGATGATTGAAGGCAATGATTCGCCTGCCTCCTTCAACTCGCCTGCCGCCATGGCGGCCAGACGCGCGCCGTCACCAATCAGGACTGTATCGAATCCGCCTGCTTCACTCAGCCGACCGGCCGCGCTGACAATGGAGGTATTGCCACGGTCATAGGTCTCTGAAGCAACAAACTGAGCTCCGGCGGCTGTAACCGCGCGCTGCAATGCAGCAGCGGCGCGTTGGCCATATTCGCCATTCGGCACCAGTGCGGCGAAGCGCCTTGCCCCCTGGCTAACAGCGAATTGGACAGTGCGGGTGATCGATTGCTCCGGCACATGCCCCATAACGAATACGTCGCGCGCGGCCACTCCGGTGTCGTTGGAGAAGGTGATCAGCGGGATTCCGGCCGGCCGAGCGTGGGCGAGAACTTGTGCGACACTTTCACGTCCAAGTGGGCCGAGGATCAGTGCATTACCATCGGTGATCGCGCGAGTGGCGGCAACGCCAGCATCTGCAGAAGTGTCGTAGGTGGTGATGCGCAGGTTTTCGGCATTGGTGTCGAGCAGGGCCATGGTGGTGGCGTTGGCGATGGACTGACCGACCTCGCCATTGGCGCCACTGAGCGGAACCAGCAGCGCAACGCGGTGACGGCCATCGTCCGTTGGTAGTATTGTATCGCTGGGCACATCGGTTGGAACATCGACGGGGCCGGTCGTTGTAGGGCGTCCACCATCCGGTATCACCTGACATGCCGCCAGAGTGACGCTGAAGAGCGCGACGGCCAAACCGCGCTTCAAAATACCGAACATGCTTGCTGCCTCCGCACTATCTGGTTCATGGAGAGTGCGTGACCCACCTATCCGAACCCGAAAAACTCAATCCCGGCCTCTATATAGTCGCGACCCCGATTGGCAATCTCGGCGATATTACTTTGCGGGCAAAGGATGTCTTGGC
>CAJXLD010000193.1 GCA_913055595.1 uncultured Altererythrobacter sp. | reverse complement strand
GATTTCGCGAGCCGGTTGAACAATCCTACAGCTGGCACATTCTCGAAGGCCACATGCCCGAAGTCCTGCCCGATGCGGCAGCGGACGATATCGCTGGCTCTCTGGGCATCACCGCAGGACTTCCGGTCGGCTGCCATCTGGCGCAGCCGCTGCATTTGTCCGACGGCAGCGCCTGGGGCTGCGTGTGTGCTGTCGGGCTGACGCCGGATCCAACGCTGAACCAGCGCGATCATACCGTGCTGCGCGCATTTGCAAGCCAGGTGCTCCAACGCATCGAACACGCCCTTGCCGAGGATGCAGAACGCGCCGCTACCGAGGCCCGTGTCGAAGAAATGCTCGCCGTCAACGCGATCACCATCTTCCACCAGCCGATCTACGCGCTGGACAGCAATGAGCCGGTGGGCGTGGAATGCCTTGCGCGTTTTCCCAACACCAACAAGCGCGGCCCGGCAGACTGGTTCGACGATGCCGAAAAGATCGGCAGGGGTGTGGAGCTGGAACTGGCCGCCGTGCGCAATGCGCTGGAAACGCTCGACCACGTGCCCGATGGGAAATTCGCCACCATCAATGTCTCGCCGCAGACCATTGTATCGGGCGAACTGGAAGCCGTTCTGGAAGGCGTAGATCGCGACAAGCTAGTGATCGAGGTGACCGATTGCCAACAAGTGCAGATCTATGCGGCCATGATCGAGAAGATGCCGCAGCTGAAGCAGCTCGCACGCATTGCCATGGACCATGTCGGCACCAGCTATTCCTCCTTGCGCCATGTAGCCGAGTTCAAGCCCGATTTGCTGAAGATGGACATGACGTTGACCTGCGAGGTCGACAGCGATCCGGCACGCCGCGCGCTGACCGGCGCGATGGTGGAGCTGGCGCGCGAGATCGGCTGCGAGGTGATTGCCGAAGGCGTCGAAAGCGCCGAGGAGCGTGACGCCATGGCGGCACTCGGCGTATCCTTCGGCCAGGGCTATTTCTTCGCCCGCCCGTTGCCCGTGGTGGCGGCACAACAGCACCTGCTGGGGCAGGCCGAATTGGATGAAGAGCCCGATATCTCTCCCGAAGAGACGCGCGGCACACCCGAGGACGACGACCAGCCCGTGCTCAAACACGGCTGATTCCTTGCCTGCGACGTTGACGAAGTTGACACAAAGTCAGCTTTTCAAAGCGCAAGATTTATCCTCTATTCCAACGACATAGGGCCCAAGCTCGCGCACCGGCGAAGTTGAGACGCGGGAACAGATTTGCGGACCTCCTTTCACGAGACGAATGGGACGAGACGCGAAGCTAGCTGCGGATGGAGCGTGTAGGAAAAGGGATTATCGGCGGCGCTTCGGCGGGCACCCACCTCACACGGGGACGCGCAATAGCATGTCCCCTCCAGCATTCCTTGGTTCGAATCGAGCGGTCGTGATATGACTTGAGACTTGTTATGAGGGGTCGCACATCCGGGGAGAAGGATGATGCTTGATACCAGCGTGCCACTGTGCATGCGAACCGCGCGGCGGGAATTCATTTCCGCTCTTGGTGCGCGCAATGAAGAAGAGGCCGAGAAATTTCGCCATCGGGCCAATCGCACGATGCGCAAAGCGATACGCGCTTTAGGGCGCGACGATGAATGCGATTATGACTGGACGCTGCTTCGTCCCAGGCAACAGAAGGATTGAGATGCATAAAGAAGGCGATGAAGTTCACTTGGAAACAGACGAAGCCCGCAGCGGCGATACGCCCGGTGTGGTGCGCTATGTGCTGGTCATTGGCCTCGGTCTGGCCATTCTCGTTCTGTCAGTAGTCTGGATTTCGGAAGCCATCTCTCTCCAGCCATCCGATGGCGATCCTGTGACCACAGAGGAACGTGCGCTCGGCGGTTAAAGCCCATGGGCTCCGAAGCTAGTCCAGCTCGGCCAGTGGCGGCAGTTCTGCGGTGGCCAGATCGCGCGCCTCGTCCAATTCCAGACCAAGCCCCATCAGGACATGTCCCGCAATGAGTTCAGGATAGAGGTCGGGCGTTTCCTGCGCTATCATCGAAGCCATAGCGGAGAGAACGGTTCCCAAGACAATGTCCCGCCCTAGCTGACTGTTCCACAGCTTGAACCTGCCGGCGTCCAGGCCTTCCTGCACATTCTGTTCGACCCGGTGAAACGTCTCTTCACCAAAGGGCAAACCGTTGGCGCTGATATTGATGACCGACAAGGCCCATTGCTTATCGTCCTTGGCCTTTCCGAGATAATACCTGATGCCACAGGCAACCTGGAACGCGGGATCTTCCATATGCTGGTAAGTCTTGACCACCCTGGCGAAGATCTCGTGCGTCAGTGCATAAGCGACCGCTTCCCGCAATTCATGCAGGTTGGGGAAGTAGCTGTAAAATGTGGCTCGCGTTACGCCTGCACTGCGCGCGACGTCTTCAACCCGCAACTGCGAGCCTTGCTCGGTCCCATAGAGGTCAAATGCCGCGGAAATGATCTTGGCCCGCGTCCTTGCGCGTCGTTGCTCGCCCAATTGCGAGCGCCGATCCTGTTTCCCCTTGGTATTTGTCGCGCTCTTACTCATGCGCGCGCTCCGGTTGCGAAGAGCAATATCGCGCAATTCGCCAGGGTTCCGATTCGGCGGTGTCGTCAGGACGGTGGCAGAAGCTGAGAATGGTGCCAGACAGGGCTATTTCTTGCCCTCGCTGACTGAACTCGACACCTCCAGTCGAGAGAATTTGTGGAGGGGTCTGAAGGGCTTGAGGCCATTTGAGCGAGCCGAAGAACATACGACATGATGTCAGTTTATTTTACATCTTGTCAAGTTCGATTGCCTGGCCTATACAAATCAGTGCGACCCAACGGCCATGCACAAGCGATGGTCTTGATTAGGGAGGCTGTTACCACCCAGGTAAAAGCCTCCCTTTTCATTTGCGGCGTATTTTTCCGACGCCATCCCCTTAAAATCCAAGCGCAATTTCCGAATTCGCCCAATGGCCAAAACCATTGGCCGAAGAGGAAATATCCAATCGGTACGCAGAAATGCCGCCAACCGGCCCGATTCGCGCAAATTTCCGAATCACGTGCTCAGTTGCGATAAGCTCGCCTGCGCCCCAAGAACCTCGTCACAACCATCGCCATTTCCAGAATAGCGCCAATTGGACGCAAAGAATCGCACTGCACAGGCCGACCACGACCCAAAAGGCAGTCGGGTCATCAACGCCCGGCATTCCGCCGACATTGATTCCCAGCAGGCCGGTGAGGAAGCCCAGTGGCAAGAAGATCGCCGCAACAATGGTGAGCAGGTAATTCGTCCGTTCATTGCGGGCGATCGAGCGGCCACGGATATCGTCCATCAGCACCACCGCGCTTTCCTTGCTGATGTCGAGGTCTTCGAGATAGCGCCGCAAGCGGTCGATCGATTCCGCGATTTCACGCTTGTCCTGCTTGTCGAACCACTCCGGCGCATATCTGGAGATCGCTTCCAGCGCCTCATGCATCGGGCCCATATGGCGCTTGAGGCCCAGGCAATTGCGGCGGATCGTGGCGATCTTCTCCAGAGCCTCTTCCGCATCATCATCCGCGTCACGCTCCTCCAGCGCGTCGAGATGATCGTTCATGTCGACGATCGAGCGGTTCATGCGCGTAATCATGGCTTCGGTGATTTCGGTGATCAGCGCACCGCAATCGTTGGGCCCTTCTTCGCGCCGGTCAATCATGCGCAAGACATGGCGCGGCGTCTGCAAGGGCCGCAGCCGAAGCGTGACAAGCCGCTTGCCGTCGCACCATAGCTGCATCGAAAGCATGTCTTCCGGCTCTGCTTCGGGATTGAAATTGATGCCGCGCAGCGTCGCCACCAGCGTGTCGCCTTCGCGAAAGGCGCGCGGGCGGGTCTTGTCGCTCACCAGAAGCTCGCGGGTGGGTTCGGGAATATCGAGCTCCTCCAGCCATTCCGCTACGCCCGGTCGGTTGCGGCACAAATGTACCCACAAGACCTCGCCTTCCTTGTCCGGCTGCCAGGAGCGCGCCTCGTCCCAGGTCACGGGATAGCCTGCCCCCTTCCCGTCCAGCACGCGCCCAAAGATGAGCGGATTTTCATCGCCATGATCTTCCGGCGCGTTGCCAACGCTATCGACCTTCAGTTCTTCGGCATCCTCATCGCTCATGCGCGCATCATGCCGCAAAGCGCGCGGCCTGTCATTGCCCCTTCATCCACAGGGTCCTATATGCACAGACATGTCCTCCTCAGTCAGACCATGGCGCGATATCGAGCGCCGCCAGTGCCGCCAGATCATGGTGGGCAATGTGCCCGTGGGCGGCGATGCGCCGATCACCGTGCAGACCATGACCAATACGCCGACCGAGGATGTCGCGGCCACAATCGACCAGATCCGCCGCTGCGAGGATGCCGGCGCAGACATCATCCGCGTATCCTGCCCGACGGAGGAATCGACCGTACGTCTCGACGAGATCACGCGCGCGTCGAACATCCCGATCGTTGCCGACATCCACTTCCACTACAAGCGCGCACTCGAAGCGGCCGACAAGGGCGCGGCTTGCCTGCGCATCAATCCCGGCAATATCGGTTCGTCGGACCGCGTGGCGGAGGTCGTCCGCGCGGCCAAGGCCAATGGCTGCGCGATCCGTATCGGGGTCAATGCTGGCAGCCTCGAGAAGGACCTGCTGGAGAAGTATGGCGAGCCCTGCCCCGAGGCGCTGGTCGAAAGCGCGCTCGACCATATCAAGCTGCTGCAGGACCATGACTTCCACGAATACAAGGTGGCGGTGAAGGCCAGCGACGTGTTCCTTGCCGTTGCCGCATACATGGGCCTTGCCGACGCGGTGGATTGCCCGCTGCATCTGGGCATCACTGAGGCTGGCGGGCTGATCGGCGGCACGGTCAAAAGCTCGATCGGCATTGGCAATCTGCTGTGGTCGGGCATTGGCGACACGATCCGCGTCAGCCTCTCCGCCGAGCCCGAGCAGGAAGTGCGCGTGGGCTTTGAAATCCTCAAGTCGCTGGGCCTCAGGACCCGCGGCGTGCGCGTCGTCTCCTGCCCCAGCTGTGCGCGGCAGGGTTTCGACGTGATCCGCACCGTGCAGGTGCTCGAAGAACGACTGCAGCATATCAAGACGC
>CAJXLD010000192.1 GCA_913055595.1 uncultured Altererythrobacter sp. | reverse complement strand
CAGACGAAAAGTCCTGCCATTTGCTGAGCGCCTGACGAACGTCGGCAAAGCGACCGACGAACCACGAATCGCTACGCTCCAGCCACACGGCAGAGCCTAAATCGCGCAGCTGTCGATAATGCGGAAACGGGTCAGCGAGCACAGCATCGCTGAACAGGTCGATGTCCGATGCCGGAGCGGTAAGCGTGGCCACGGCTCAGGCCGCGACCATCTTGCTTGGCTGCCACAGCAGCTCCGATTCCACGATCGGCGTGGCATACAGCATACGACGTTCTGCCGGATCGAAGCTTTCCCGCCGATGCGCGCAGCAGCGATTGTCCCAGATGAGGATATCGCCCGGCTGCCAGGCATGCAGATAGGTAAAATCCGGCTGGTCGATATGCGCATAGATCGCATCGAAAAGCTCGGCGCTGTCTTGCTTGTCAAGCCCCGTGATGCGCGGCGCGGTATCTATATAGGAGAGGATGCGGCGGGCTCCGAGGAACACAAAAGGCGCGCCGGTGACTGCATGCGTCTGGACCAGCGGCACCTTGCGGAATAGGGCCCCGTCTTCCGGATCGGCATCGTCCAATTCGCCCTCGAAGTCGTTGACCTTGAGCGGGAAGTGAATCGAGCGCCCAGCTATCCGGTCGCGCAAATCCTGCGGCATCGCGGCATAGGCGAGGCACAAGTCGGCGATGCCAGTGCGTCCACCGCTCCTGGTCACCTCGACACCGTGGAGAGCTGTCGCCGGAGGCGGCGCGGCATCGGTCCAGCGATCCTGATGCCAGCCCATCTCGTCATTGCCGAACTGTCCGACATTCTTGCCGTCCTGCTCGATATTGGAAACCAGCCGCAGGCCTTTGAAGCCGTCAATATCGATCGGTTCATGATAGCGCGACGTGTCGGAGGGGTCAGGCTGCCCGAAATGGCGGATGAATCCGACATATTCGCGCGGGCTAAGCACGCGGGAGCGGATGGCGAGGAGATGTCGCTCATGTAGCTCGTCAACCAAAGCAGCGACTGTCGCCTCATGAAGTTCGCTAGCCGTGTCCAGGCCGATGATCTCGCTACCGAATTCCCGCTTCAGCGGCTTGGTATGGAAGGCCTCCATGACAAAAACCTCTCTTCCTCTTTGCTCTTTTCTCGACTCTGAATATAAGGAAACCTTATAATAAAGGCAATCGGACAGAGGTATGGAAGGCGGATCAGTCGAAGTCCCGCGCAAGGCGCGCGAGCATCTCCTTGAACTGCCGGCGCTCGTCGCTGGAGAAGCGGGCGAGCAACTTGTCCTCCACTGCCGGCGAGAGGTCTCGCGCCTGGCGAAGGACCGCGGCGCCCTTGTCTGTGAGGCTCAGCGGCAGGCGGCGGCGATGCGCTGCATCGGTCGTCCGGGTGATAAATCCATCATCGCGCAGCGGGCGCAGCAGGGTGGTGAGGGCCTGCGGGGTGATCCGCATCATCCGGGCAAGCTCTGCGGACGTCGCTTCGCCGCGCTCATCCAGCAGGACGATCACGAACAGCTGGCTGCCGGAAATCGGCAGATTGGCCAGCGCCCTCTCGCTTTCCGCGCGCGTCGCCATTTCCGCCCATTTGACGAGATGCGGGAAGGAGAAATCCGCGCCGCCTGTGCCGCTTTTTTTGTCCGTCATGCGCCGTGCTTGCCGCACACCGCGCACCAAGCCAATCCCTAAGTGCAGGTCTAGCCCATGATTAAACGCAACCCTGAATTCATATGGAACGCCTGGCACGTCGCGGCGCTGTCGCACGAGATCGATGCTGACATCCTGTTTACCAGGCGCCTGCTCGATGTGCCGGTGCTGATCTATCGCAAGCAGAGCACCGGCGAAGCAGTGGCGCTGCACGATCGCTGCCCACACCGCTTCGCCTATCTCTCCAAAGGCGTGCGCAAGGGCGACCAGATCGAGTGCATTTATCATGGCCTCCGCTTCGGCACGGAGGGGCAATGCACGCACAGCCCTTATCAGGAGACCCCGCCGACTAACGCGACCGTGCAGCCCTTTCCGCTGGTGGAAAAGCACAAGATGTTGTGGATCTGGATGGGTGATGCTGAGCTGGCCGATCCCACGACTATTCCCGATCACAGCCATATGGACCGCGACGATCTGCGACCTCTGCTGTGGCACTATCACTTCAACGGTAACTGGCAGCTGGGCAACGACAACCTGATGGAACTGACGCACCTGTTCTTCCTCCACACCAGCACTATCGGCGGCTGGAAGGACGAGCCGGGCAAGGTTCCGGGCGAACAGTATACCGTGCGCAAGGACGATAGCGGGCGTGTAATCAGTCGCACTTTCGTGCCTAATGTCGCTGAGCACGGCACGTTTGATAACGGCGTGCCGCGCGGAACGCCGTTTGATCAGTGGAACGATACGATTTGGCATGCGCCGGCCAATATGCGTTTCACCATGGGAGCAGTGCCCACTGGTCAGCCTACCGAAAGCTGCGCGCAGCCCTATATGGAACAGTCGCACTGCATTACGCCCGAAACCGCGACCACGAGCCACTATTTCTCCGGCTTTACCCGCACCTTCGAACTTGATCGCGATGCGGCAGGCGACCAGCAATTCATCGATTTCTTCAGCGGGATCTTCGCGCGCGAGGACGGCCCGATCATGGAGGATATCGAGACGCAAATGGACGGACATGATCTGCTCGCGCAAAATCCTGTCGTGCTGCCGCGCGATAAGGGTGCGATTATGGTGCGGCGTATTGTGGCGCAGCGCCTAGCGGCCGAGTCCGCTCTTCAGGCGGAGGCTGCAGAGTGAGGAAATGACGTCGCGCCGTACGTGACGAAACGCATCGCGAATGGAACGGCCGCCAAATGCATAAATACACTCGCGCACTTGTGGCCCATTGGATGGCCCTTCCGGGCGACGATCGACAGTCCATCGCTATCGTGAACGGACTGCATCGAATGCCCCGGCGATGGGGCCAGTATAAAGGAGCAGGATATCGTGAATGCACTTGCAGAGAGATCCCGTCCGCGGCCGCTTTCGACCGAGGGCTTCGAGCGGTTCAAGGTCCGGCCTTTGTCGGGCACCATCGGTGCCGAAATTTCCGGCGTCGATCTCGATCGTCTGAGTACCCCCGAAATCGACGATATTCGCACCGCCTTTGCCCGCTTTCTCGTCCTGGTGTTTCGCAATCAGGGCGATCTCACTCCTGAAAACCATATCGCCTTCGCTCGCCTCTTCGGTGAGATTCAGCCCATTGCGCATCTCGATCACATCGAGGGTCATTCGGAGATCCAGCCGATCCATCGCCATGCAAACGACAGTAAGCGGATCACAGGCGAATTGTTTCACAACGACAGCACCTATATGCCCACTCCTCCCACAGCGATAGCGATGCGCGCGATCGAACTGCCACCGGCCGGAGGCGACACGGCGTTTGCCAATCTACAGTTGGCCTACAACATGCTGTCCCCCGCGATGCAGTCCTTCTTGGAGAGCCTTCGGGTAGTGCATAGCGGCAAGCGGCTTTTCGGAACCGGCGCGGACCAGTCCAATGTCCACATGAAGGCGATGAATCCGGTCGAGGGTGACCGGGAACTGACCCATCCGCTTATAGTCACGCACCCGGTTTCGGGCCGCAAGTCTCCCTTTGTGAACCCCGCCTACTCGATCCGGATCGATGGGTTGGAAGCAACCGAGAGCGACGCCATCCTTTCCTTTCTTTACAATCACTGCACCCAACTCGCCCTGACGGCTCGTGTCCGCTGGGAGGCGGGCACGTTGGTGCTATGGGACAATTGGGCAGCCTATCACTCGGCCATCGGCGACTATGAAGGATATGCGCGCACACTGCACCGGGTCACTGTTGGCGGGCCTAGGCCGTGATGCCTTGTCTGATGACCGATTGGTCTACCACAATTCGATGCGCTCGCTGCTATCGATTTGCATTAGGCTGGCGCCGGAAGCGGAATGGTTCTCCTTTGGGGCCAATCCCGACGCCGACCCTCGTCGCCAAGAAACATGGCCGGCATCTTCGCTCCCGATGCGGGTAGTAAAGCGGCGATCCGTCTCCGCTGCGCAAGGCACGCCCTGACTTTCGTTTCTTTGTCAGAGACCAGAAAGCAGGTCTCTCGGCAGACTTCGAGCCGGCATACGGTGGCTCTTACGTGAGCGACCGCTTTCGGGACCAATTGGTGCCAGCCACTATGTCTTAGATTAGGGCGCAAAGCTGCCGTCAGCCTGAACGTCCGCAAGTGGGTCGTTAGCGGTCATTCCCGATATTCAACGTCCTAATGTCCGCAAATGAGTGGAAAGCGGACATCATGATGGAGCAAATTCGACAAGTTTACCGTTTGTGAGGGTGGCCGAGAGTAACGTCCGCGCAGAAACGCAAACTGATGGCAAAAATCTCATTCCATAATGAATACGCTCTCGGGGGCGATACGCAATCGACAACTCTCCCTGAGCTGTTGGGCGCATTTTCTTATGCACTCGATCTTACCGAGGGTCAGCCAGCCGGTCACAGCAGGCGTGCGGGATGGATTGCCATGCGGCTTTCCCGTGAATTGAGGCTGGATGCTGAGGACCGGCGAACCATCTATTACGCGACACTGCTCAAGGACCTCGGCTGCAGCAGCAACGCTGCACGAGTTGCGGAGGTATATTTGACCGATGACCGCAGCTTCAAACATGACTTCAAATTGATTGGCGAAGGCATCGGGCCAGCACTTCGTTTCGTATTGGCAAAGACTGGCCGGGGAGAAAACTGGACCACGCGCTCACAAGCCATTCTGAACATTCTCAAGAATGGACCGGAACTGGTTCACTCAATGATCGAGACTAGGTGCACGCGTGGAGCAGAAATCGCCAGGCTGTTGCGCTTCCCGGAGGCGGTGGCCCAAGGCATCTACTCGTTGGACGAACACTGGGACGGGAGTGGTAAACCGGCTGCACTTGTTGGCCATGCAATTCCACTGCCGTCACGTATCGCCCTCCTGGCCCAGATCGCGGATGTCTTCTTTGTCAACGCCGGACCTGATGCGGCAAAGGAAGAGGTGGAGAGGCTCGCGAACAAATGGTTGGACCCGGAATTATGTACGGCGTTCGCATCGGCCGCGAAAAGCCATGATTTCTGGAGCAAGTTGGCTTCGCTGGAATTGGACGAAGAAATTGCATGTGGATTGCCGGAGGAGGCC
>CAJXLD010000191.1 GCA_913055595.1 uncultured Altererythrobacter sp. | reverse complement strand
AATGTCGGCCCCAATATCGCCCAGGCATATTCTCCCATCAGGCCCTTGAGATCGATGAGCGCGCCGACGTCGCCCTTGCCTGCAGCGCCGGGGATACGTGGCGGCTTTGCAGCGGGAGCATATTCGCCGGTGACGAGATTGATCGCTTCCTTGACCTTGCCCCCGCCTTCGCGGTTGATGCGGTAGAAGCCGCCCTTGCCCTTGCGACCGGTGAAGCCGTCGGCGATCAGTTTCTCGATCAGCGGCTCGCTACGGGCGATCGCCTGATAGGGATCGTCCTTGGGCAGCGCCCCGGTGAGGCTCTTCTGCAGATAGGGCATGAGGTCGAGCCCGATCAGGTCGATCAGCCCGAAAATGCCCGTCTTCGGAACGCCCATGGGCTTGCCGCCAATGGCGTCAGCCTCCTCGACGCTAACACCCATATCGATCGCCGCATTGACCGCGGCCTGGATCCAGAATGTGCCGATGCGATTGGCGATAAAGCCTGGGGAATCCTCCGCATCGACTGGCGTCTTGCCGAGCTTGCGATCGACGAAGTCGGTGACCTTGGCGACCGTATCGGCATCGCTCTGTGGTCCGGCAACAATTTCGATCAGCCGCATGTAGCGCGGCGGATTGAAGAAGTGGGTGATCAGGAAATCGCGCTTGAAGGCGTCCGACCTGCCATCGGTCAGCTGCGCCAACGGAATGGTGGAGGTGTTGGAGGACACGGCCGTGCCTTCAGTCCGCACCTTCTCCAGCTTGGCGTAGAGGTCCTGCTTGATTTCCAGCTTTTCGATAATCGCTTCCACCACCCAGTCGCATTCGGCGACCTTGGTCAGGTCGTCATCGATATTGCCCACTTCGACCAGCTTTGCTGCAGCTTTGGACATGAAAGGCGCTGGCTCGGTCTTGAGCATCTTCGCCACCGCTCCTGAGGCGACCGAATTGCGATCATCCTCGTCGCGCACGATATCGAGCAGCAGCACGGGAACGCCCGCATTGGCGACCTGCGCGGCGATGCCAGCGCCCATGGTGCCGGCGCCGATTACGCAGACCTTCTTGATGCCAGTTTCGGCCATCAGATCGCCTCCAGCACGGTGGCAATACCCTGCCCGCCGCCGATGCATTGGGTGGCGAGCGCATACTTGCCGCCCTCGCGTTTCAGAAGTTGTGCGGCCTTGCCGGTAATGCGCGCGCCGGTGGCGCCAAGCGGATGGCCAATGGCAATCGCCCCGCCATCCAGATTGACCTTGGCGACATCGATATCAAGATCGCGCAGCACGGCGATGGACTGGCTGGCAAAGGCCTCGTTCAACTCGACCACGTCGAGGTCACCGACGCTGATGCCCGCGCGTTCCAACGCCTTTTGCGTCGAGGCGACCGGACCGATCCCCATGATCTCGGGCGCGCAGCCGGAGATGGCGACCGATTTGATCTTCGCCAGCATGTCGAGCTTGTTGGCGGCGGCATAGTCCGCGCTGCACACCAGCACAGCGGTGGCGCCATCAGTCAGCGGGGAGGAAGTGCCTGCGGTCACCGACCCATCCGCCTTGAAGGCCGGTTTCAATCCGGCGAGCGCATCCGCCGTGGTGTCCGGGCGCGGCGTGCCATCGGCATCGACCACGCCCTTGCCTGTATCAATCGGCACAATTTCGTCCTCGAGTTTGCCCGCAGCAATGGCATCGCGCGTCTTCTCTTGGCTGAGCAGCGCGAATGCATCCTGCTCCTCACGGCCGAGGCCGTATTTCTCGGCCACATTCTCAGCCGTGTCTCCCATGGAAATATAGGCCGCACTCCTATCCGCCAGCGCCGGATTGGGCATGGGGTTGAAGCCGGTCATCGGGACGCGGCTCATCGACTCAACGCCGGCACAGATAAAGACCTCGCCCGCGCCCATCTGGATTTGTCCGGCGGCATAGTGGATGCCGCTCATCGAAGAGCCGCAGAAGCGGTTGAGCGTCATCCCGCCGACCGACAGCGGCAATTCCGCCAACAAGGCGACAAGGCGGGCAATATTGAAACCCTGTTCGCCCTCAGGGAAGGCGCAGCCCATCAGTAGGTCTTCAATATCTTCCGGCTTCACACCCGTGCGCTCGACAAGGCCGCGCACGACTTGTGCCGCCATATCGTCGGGGCGGACGCGGGCGAGAGCTCCCTTATCAGCGAGGTGGAAGGGGGACCGGGCGTAACCCGCAATGACGACATCGCGCATGAGATTGTCTCTCCAAAAATGGCGGGGAATCGGGTCCCCGGATGGGCTCTTTCCCTAATGGTGAACAAATTTCCCTATACGTCAACCAAAATCTGTGCTCAAAGAGAATCATAAGAGCGGCTGCAGCGGCATGATTCTGCCGCATTGCAGACTGTATGACTACCCGGCCAACAAGGCGGGATCGTGACGATGGAGAGTGCACCGATGGAGCAAGGCGACACCTGGAGGACGAATCCGCCAGGAACCATGCTGTTCAAGCGACGCGGCACGCCCATCCCCGATTACCCCTTGCCCTATTTTGTCGACGAGACTGGCAAATATGTGTTTCCCCCGCGACTGCTGACTTCGCTGCTCGACAATGCGGTGGAGCGTTGGCCCGAACGCAGCGCAATCGACTATTTCGGGCGCTGCTGGACCTATGGCGAGCTGGGCGCGCTGGCAGACCGTGCTGCGCGCGGGTTGCAGGATCTTGGTGTAGCTCCGGGTGACCGTGTCGGCCTGTGCCTGGGCAATTCGCCCTATCACGTCGTGCTCTATTTCGCCGTACTCAAGATCGGCGGGATCGTGGTCAACCTCAACCCGCTCTACACCGCATCGGAGATGGATCACCTGCTGCGCGATGCGGGCATCAAGATCGTGGCCGTGCCAGAAGTGCGCTTCGTGCACGAGAAGGTCGAGAGCGTGGCGCGACAGGCTGGGGTCGAGACAATCCTCATATCCCGCATGCGCGACATCCTGCCTTGGCATTTGAGGCTGGGTTACCAGCTCTTCCGGCGTCGTGATCACATCCGGATCAGCGATCCCGATCTGCATTGCGAAATTGCCGACCTGATCGACAATGCGGGCGATCCCGATCCCGTTGCAATGGACCCGCATGACGTGGCCGTACTCCAATATACCGGCGGGACCACGGGCGTGCCCAAGGGTGCCATGCTCACCCATGCCAATCTCGCATCAAATTGCGCGATGATGCTCGCCCATTTCGGCGGCATGATTGAAGAACAACAGCGCACCCTGGGCGTGCTTCCCATGTTCCACGTCTTCGCGCTGACCTCAGTGTTGAATTTCGGCATAGATATCGGGGCGGAGCTGGTCCTGTTGCCGCGTTTCGAGATGAAGAAGGTGCTCGCCGCGATCAGGCGCAAACCACCGACACAGGTTTATGGCGTGCCGACGATTTGGGCCGCCTTCAATAGCCTGCCAGACAGCAAGATGCCTGACCTTTCGAGCGTGCAATGCTGCATATCCGGCGGAGCGCCACTGCCGCTGGAAGTGCGACAGGAATTCGAACAACGTGCCAAGACGCGTGTGGTCGAAGGCTATGGCCTGTCCGAAGCCAGCCCGATCATCACCTGCAACCCGCTTTTCGGCGAGGTCAAAGACAATAGCTGCGGCCCGCCTTTCCCGGGCACCACGATCGAAATCCGCGATCCAGAGAACCCGGAGCATCTCTGTGCGCCCGGCGAACGGGGCGAGGTGATGGCGCGAGGCCCGCAGCTGATGAAGGGATATTGGCAAAATCCCGCTGCGACTGAGAAGACTTTCTACGAAGGCGCTTTGCGCACGGCGGATATCGGATATCTGGATGAGGACGGTTACCTTTTCCTGGTCGATCGCATCAAGGACCTCATCCTGTGCAGCGGATACAATGTCTATCCGCGCGTGATCGAGGATGCCGCCTACCAGCACCCCGATGTCCTCGAAGCTGTAGCGATTGGCATTCCGGACAAATATCGCGGGCAGGCGCCCAAGCTGTTTATCGCGGCGCATGAAGGCTCGGGCTTGACCGCCAAGGCACTGGAAGAGTTCCTTTCCACGCGCCTCAACCCCATCGAAATGCCCGACGAATTCGAATTCCGTGACAGCCTGCCCAAGACCATGATCGGCAAGCTGTCCAAGAAGGAGCTGGTCGAGGAAGAGGAAAGCAAGCGCCATGGCGGAAGCTGACAAGCCAATGGCGCCGGAAGCTGGAGCGGCGGACGATGCATCGCATCTGGGCATCAAGGAGGCTGCCCGCATGCTGGGCGTCACCCATCGCACCTTGCGCTTCTATGAGGATAACGGGCTGATCAGCCCGCAGCGCGTGGGCAGCACGCGAATATACTCCCGCCGCGAGATCGGCCGCATGCAGCTGATCCTGCGTGGCAAGCGGCTTGGTTTCACCCTGCGCGAGATCGGCGAGTTCCTCGACCTCTACGACACCGATCCCAGCCATCGCGAACAGATGGAGCATCTGCTCGTTCGGGTTCGAGAGAAGCTTGCCGAGCTGCGCGCCCAGAAAGTAGCGCTTGAGGAAACCATGAAGGAGTTGCGCCAGATGGAAGGCGAGGCCAAGGCCTGGCTTGATCAAAGCATCTGATCGGCAGAGAAGATTTTCATCCAACCACAACGCCTTACATATAGGGCATGAAGGATCGCCCATCTGGAAACAAGATGTTAATCGTGCCGATGTCTAACAGGCGCACGCTTTTGGGTTGCCCATTCATGTGTTTTCGATAACCTGAGCTTCGGGGAATCCGACTGAAGGAACACGCCCTCGTCCGCTTACGAGGGGTCGTTGTTCCTTTTTGCATGGTGCGAGGAGTTTGGTTCACTTGCAGCAAGTGATTTGAAGTAGGTTGGGGGCACGCATTGTCAGGATCAGACATTTTCATTTCCTACAGTAGGCAGGACAGGGATACGGCACGTCGGTTTGCCGACACGCTGAAGCAGGAAGGATTCCTCGTCTGGTGGGATGATGCCATCCATTCGGGCGAGACTTTCGACGAAGTGATCGAAGCGGAATTGCGCTCTGCCAGCGCGGTTGTCGTATTGTGGTCTCCGCGCTCGGTTTCGTCGCGTTGGGTGCGCGCCGAAGCAACCATTGCCGACCGGCGTGGCAATCTGGTGCCTGCGATCATCGAGCCATGTGAACGGCCGATCATCTTTGAACTGACTCATACGGTTGATCTGTCCCACTGGAGCG
>CAJXLD010000190.1 GCA_913055595.1 uncultured Altererythrobacter sp. | reverse complement strand
CCCGACAAGGCACCGAACAAAGGCGCGCGCCCTACCGATCCATCCCCGTCATTGGAGTTGTCCTCACCCGTCAGCGGGTCGATATGCCCGGTCATGAATTCGGGCAGCTTGGGCAGTTCGCGCGGCGGCGGCGGTTCGGCCATGCGCATTTCGCTGGTCAGCAGGATCTTGGTCACGCTTTCGCGGATCGATTCGAGCATCATCTCGAACAGGCCGAATGCTTCCTGCTTGTATTCGTTGAGCGGCTGCTTCTGGGCATAGGCGCGCAGGAAGACGACCTGCCGCAGCGCATCAAGCGTGGCGAGATGCTCCTTCCAGTGATGGTCGAGCTGCTGCAGCAAGATGCTCTTCTCGATACGACGCCAGACATTCTCGTCGATCGAAGCCGTTTTTGCTTCCAGTTTCTCCCGCGCGAGATCCTGCAGTCTTTCCTCGATCAGTTCGGGTTCGACTGCTTCCTCCTCCATCCACTCATCGAGCGGAGGCTCCAAGCCCATAACATCGGCGACCTTGGTCTTCAGACCATCGATATCCCACTGTTCGGGATAGGATCCGGGCGGGCAGGCAGTGGTGACGATAGCGTTGATCGCATCCTCGCGCATATCGACCACGACATCGTCGACACGTTCGGCATCCATGATCTCGGCGCGCTGTTCGTAAACGACCTTACGCTGGTCATTCATCACGTCATCGTATTGCACGACCTGCTTGCGCATCTCGTAATTGCGCGCTTCGACCTTCTTCTGCGCGGTCTCGATAGCCTTTGACAGCCATTTGGACCCGATTGCTTCACCATCTTCGAGGTTGGAATTCATCATCTTGGCGAAAAGCGTGTCCGGCCCGAAGATGCGCAACAGGTCGTCTTCCAGGCAGAGGTAGAAGCGCGACAGGCCAGGGTCGCCCTGGCGGCCCGAACGACCGCGCAGCTGGTTGTCGATACGACGACTTTCATGGCGTTCGGTGCCAAGCACGAACAGGCCACCTGCATCGAGAACCTTCTGCTTTTCTGCAGCCACTTCGGCTGTGATCCGGTCGACCTCCAGCTGACGTTTGGGATCATCCTCAGGCATGTCGCGCAGCTCGTCCTCTATGCGGAATTCGACATTACCGCCCAGCTGGATGTCGGTACCGCGGCCCGCCATGTTCGTGGCGATGGTCACTGCACCGATACGGCCCGCCTGCGCCACGATATGCGCTTCCTGCTCGTGCATGCGCGCATTCAGAACGGCATGCTTGACACCTTCCTTGTCGAGGAACTGGCTGAGCAGTTCGGACTTTTCGATCGAGACCGTACCCACCAGCACCGGCTGGCCGATCTCGTTCTTCTCCTTGATTGCCTTGGCAATCGCGCCGAACTTGTCGAGCGTGTTCTTGTAGAATTCGTCTTCCTCGTCGATGCGCTGGACAGGCACATTGGTGGGAATTTCGACCACGTTGAGCTTGTAGATATCCCAGAATTCCGCCGCTTCGGTGGCAGCCGTACCGGTCATGCCGGAAAGCTTGGGATACATGCGGAAATAGTTCTGGAAGGTGATCGAGGCCATGGTCTGGTTCTCGGGCTGGATAGCCACGCCTTCCTTGGCTTCCACCGCCTGGTGCAAGCCATTGGACCAGCGGCGGCCGTCCATCATGCGACCCGTGAACTCATCGATGATGACGACCTTGTCGTCCTTCACGATATAATCCGTGTCCTTCTTGAACATCACCACCGCGCGTAGCGCCTGGTCGAGGTGATGGACCACCTGAGTGTTCTCGATGTCGTAGAGATTGTCGCTTTCAAGCAGCCCGGCAGCGATGAGGCGCTTCTCGACCTCTTCCACCCCTTCTTCGGTCAGCTGGACGTTGCGGGCCTTTTCGTCCTTCTCGTAATATTCCTCTTCCAGCCCCTTCACGACTTCGTCGAGAGCAACATAGAGGTCGCTCTTGTCCTCTGTCGGACCGGAGATGATCAGCGGCGTGCGCGCTTCGTCGATCAGGATCGAGTCCACCTCGTCGACGATGGCGAAGTTGAAGGGGCGCTGCACCATCTGGCTGCGTTCCTGCTTCATGTTGTCGCGCAGGTAATCGAAGCCGAACTCGTTGTTCGTGCCATAGGTAATGTCCGCCGCATAGGCCTCGCGCCGCGCATGTTCGGGCAGGTTTGGCACGATCACGCCGATCGACAGGCCAAGGAAATTGTGCAGCTGGCCCATCCATTCAGCATCGCGACGGGCGAGATAATCGTTCACCGTCACCACGTGGACGCCCTGGCCCTCGATAGCGTTGAGATAGGTTGCAAGCGTGGCGACAAGCGTCTTGCCCTCACCCGTCTTCATTTCGGCAATCTCGCCGCGATGGAGCACGATGCCGCCGACCATCTGCACATCGAAGTGACGCATGCCGAGAACGCGCTTGGAAGCTTCGCGCACGGTGGCAAAGGCCTCGGGCAGGAGATCGTCCAGCGTCGCGCCTTCCTGCAGCTTGAGGCGGAACTTGGCGGTCTGCGCCTTCAGCTCGTCGTCGGAGAAATCCTCCAGCTGGGGTTCCAGCGCATTGATCCGCGCGACAATCTTGTCGAGCGAGCGCACGTAACGGTCATTGGCCGAGCCGAAGATGGATTTGGCGATTGTCTGCCACATGATGGGCGTGTCCTGTCAAATAATGAGAAGTGCAGCCGCGCGCTTGCCTGCGGCCGGAAAATGTCAGCGGTTTGGGAAAGGCCGCGCCTATTCGCGCGCGCGATCTGCCTGCAGCATCACCGTGGGCGTGTGGATCACGATGACCGGACGCATACACATGTTCTGCGCATCGTCTTTCCTGAAGCCGAACAGATCCTGCTGCGCTTCTGCAACCACTCCGCCCTGCACCTGGCAGGCAGCGGCATCCTGCGTCACCTGCACGGCCTGCACCGAGCTTTCCAGCGCCTGCGCCGGAGCGACCGCAGTGGTCAACCCGGTGAAAACAGCCAGCAGAGTGAGCAATTGGCGAAGCATCATGGCCCCAGATAGCGATCTATTCGGCTGTGTCTACGCCGCGCGCGTTACTTTCGGCTGAATTTTGGGCGATTGTCCCGCGCGCCACTTGCCACTATGCGCCTTTGCCATGGACTTAGAGATTTCCCCGCTTGCCCTTCCCTTCCCTGACATGCCGCCCATCGAAGGCGTGACACTGCGCGTGGCGCGGGCGCAGTACAAGAAGTGGGACCGCTGCGACCTGACCTATGCCAAGCTGGCGGAAGGGACGGCTCTCGCGGGCGTTTTCACGAAGAATGTCTGCTGCTCCACCGAAGTGGAAATGGGGCGCGAGCAGGCGAAGCGCGGCAAGGCGCGTGCGCTCATCGTCAATGCTGGCAATTCCAACGCCTTTACCGGCCATCGCGGCCGCGAGGCGGTGGAGCAGATCATGGCGCAGGTGGCGGCCCATCTCGGCTGCGACAGCGAGGACGTGCTCGTTTCCTCCACCGGTGTGATCGGCGTACCCTTGCCCAAGGACAAGGCGCAGGCGGGCGTTGCGGCGGCGCTCACCGCCGATCCCTGTTCGTGGGAGGATGCCGCCAACACCATCGGCACCACCGACACTTTCGCCAAGGGCGCCACGGTTTCTGCCATGCTGGGCGACACGAAGGTAACGCTCAACGGCATTATCAAGGGCAGCGGCATGATCGCACCCGATATGGCGACCATGCTCGGCTATATCTTTACCGATGCGGCGGTGGAGCCTGAATTCCTGCAGCAATGCCTCTCCGCCGCGAACGAGCGGACCTATTCCTGCATCACCGTGGATAGCGACACCTCGACCAGCGATACGGTGCTCGCCTTCGCCACCGGCAAGGCGGGCAATGCGCCCATCGCGAGCTTTGACGATCCCGGTGCGGATGCTTTTATGGCCGCGATGGAGGATGTCTGCCGCCAGCTCGCCCATCTGGTGGTGCGCGATGGCGAAGGGGCGCAGAAGTTCATCTCCGTTTCGATGCAAGGCGCGGTGAGCGATGACAGCGCGCGGAAGATCGGCCACGCCATTGCCAATTCGCCGCTGGTGAAGACCGCAATTGCAGGCGGCGATGCCAATTGGGGCCGTGTGGTCATGGCCGTGGGCAAGGCTGGCGAGCCTGCCGACCGCGACAGACTTTCGATTGCTTTCGGCGGCATCTGGGCGGCCAAGAACGGCCTGCCCCTGTCCGACTACGATGAAACCCCGGTCGCGAAGCACCTCGCCGGGCAAGAGGTCAATATCACCGTCGATATCGGTCTTGGTCAGGGACAAGCCACCGTGTGGACCTGTGACCTCACGCATGGCTACATCTCGATCAACGCAGATTACCGATCGTGAGCGACATCATGAACTTCCATGCAGCGGTCGAAGACCTGCTGCGCAAGGTGACCGAGAAGGTCATCATGCCGCGCTACCAGAACCTCAAGGACGGAGAGGTGCAGGACAAGGGCGGCGATGATCCCGTCACCATTGCCGACCGCGAATCTGAGGCGATGCTGGAGGAAGGCCTGGCCAAGATCATTCCAGGCCTGCCCATCGTGGGCGAAGAAGCCGTACATGCCGACAAGAGCATTCTCGACCGCTTGTCCGGCGATTGCTGGATCATCGATCCCATCGACGGCACGCGCAATTTCGCCAAGGGCAAGCCGCCCTTCGGCATTCTCATCGCCACGGCATCAGGCGGCGAAGTCCACACTGGCTGGATCTATGATTGCCTCACCGGCCGCCTGTGCACCGCCCATCGCGGCAAGGGTGCCTTCGTCAATGGCGAGAAGGTCGAGGCGAAATCGACCGGCGAAACCACGCCGCTAGCGGCCATATCGCTGCTCTTCATGGACATGGCAAAGCGCGAAAAGATGATGGAGCTGATTGCGCCATACTACCGCATGGTGGATGTGCCCTATTGCGCGGCGGAGCAATATCCGCGGCTGGGCCTGGGCGAAAACGATGTGACGATTTTCGAGCGCACGCTTGCATGGGACCATGCGGCGGGTGTGATCTGGCTCAACGAAGCGGGCGGCAAGGTCGCCCGGCTCGACGGCTCCCCCTATCGCGTCGATGGCGAGGACTATGCCGGCCTGATCGGCGCCGCCTCACCAGCCTTGTGGGAAGAACTGGTGGAGCGGCTAGAAGGATTGTGAGTCCCCGCGCAGGCGGGGGACTCGTGAAGATTTGCGCTACACCGACAAA
>CAJXLD010000189.1 GCA_913055595.1 uncultured Altererythrobacter sp. | reverse complement strand
GCGGTGATGCGGCTGGGCACGATCTTGCCACGTTCGGACATGAAGCCCTGCAGCAGGCGCACGTCCTTGTAATCGATCTTGGGGGCGTCCTTGGCCTGGAAAGGGCAGGACTTGCGGCGGCGGAAAAACGGGCGGGCCATCAGTCGCGCTCCTCACGATCAGAGCGACGCTTCCGGTCGCGGTCATTCTTGCGCATCATTACCGAAGGGCCTTCTTCATGCTCTTCCACGGCGATAGTCAGCCAGCGGATGACATCTTCGTTGATGCGGTTCTGGCGTTCGAGTTCGGCAACCAGCGCGCCCGGTCCGTCAATGTTGAGCATGACGAAGTGAGCCTTGCGGTTCCGGTCGATCTTGTATGCGAGGGACTTGAGGCCCCAGGTTTCGGTCTTGGTGACCTTGCCGCCATTGGTCTCGACGATTTCCGTCGTGGCAGCAGCAAGCGCGTCAACCTGAGCCTGGCTCAAGTCCTGGCGCGCGAGAAAGATATGCTCGTAGAGAGCCATCTTGCGCTTCCTTTCATTTCCATGCCGATCGCTGGCTGATCCGCGCGGATCGCGGGGCCCCTCCGGCTTTCTTGAAGTTTCCACGAGGCCCGTCGGCCCCGCGGAAGCGGCGCACATAGCGCAATTGCGCGGGAATGCAAGCGCGGCTAGCACAGGGAGAGATTATCGGGGAGACGCATATGAAGCGGTTCATTTTGGCATTTGCAGGCTTGGCCCTGTCGGTTCCGGCTGTCGCGCAGGACGAGCCGGGGCTGGAATTGTTATATCGAGCTGAAGTGAAGCTGGGCGAGGTCATCGAAGTGGGAGAAACCGCACGCGGCAATAGGCGCATCATCCCAATAACAGGTGGAACCTTCGAAGGGACTGATATTCGTGGTGAAATCCTTCCCATGGGATGGGACTGGCAACTGGATGTCGAAGGCGGCTGCACGCAGATCATTGCGGATTACTTCCTGCGCACCGATGACGGGTCGGTGATCAATGTTGTCAATTCCGGCGCGCTGTGTGGGCCTGACGAGAATGGACCCCGACCGGTTCGTACAAGCCCGGTATTCGAGCCTCCGTTGGGAAAATACGAGTATCTGGGTGAGGGAGGCTATATCGGTACGCTGGGCTTAGATCCCAATGTAGAAGAACCGCACGTCATTATCACAATTTACCGGGCAAACTGATCTGCGACAGCTTGTCCCTATTGTGCAGTTGCAGTTAAGCCCATCACCGGATCATCTTCCAGAAAAGGATACGCAATGCCTTCAGGCATAGTCGCCCTGCTTGATGACATTTCGGTGATTGCCCGGGCAGCAGCTGCTTCGGTCGACGATATTAGTGTGGCAGCGGGCAAGGCCGGCAGCAAGGCAGCGGGCGTCGTGATTGACGATGCGGCGGTAACGCCGAGCTATGTGACGGGGCTGACCCCGGATCGGGAACTGCCAATTATCGCCAAGATCACCAAGGGTAGCCTTATCAACAAGCTTCTGATCCTGCTTCCCGGCGCGTTGCTGCTCAGCGAATTGCTGCCTTGGGCGATCATTCCGATCCTTATGCTGGGCGGACTGTTCCTGTCCTATGAAGGGGCGGAAAAGGTGATGGAGAAACTGGGCGGCGAAAAGCACGGCAAGACGCTCGAGGATGTAATAGAAGATCCGGTGGAGTTCGAGAAGGAGCGGACGCAGGGCGCGATCCGCACCGATCTGATCCTTTCGGCCGAGATCATGGCGATAACATTGAACGAAGTGGCGGATGAAAGCCTGCTGGTGCGCGCCGGTGTGTTGGCGTTGGTGGGCGTGGCGATCACCGTCGTTGTCTATGGCTCGGTAGCGCTGATCGTGAAGATGGATGATATCGGCCTGCATCTCGCAGAAAAGCCTGCCCTAATGGCGCAAAAATTGGGTCGTGCGCTGCTCAATGCCATGCCGCGATTACTCACGCTGCTGTCGATTGTCGGCACCGTCGCGATGCTCTGGGTAGGTGGCGGAATCATCCTGCACGGGCTTGAGGAACTGGGGCTGGGCACGTTGACGCATCTGGCGCATGACCTGCAGCATTGGGTTGAACATGCAACTGGTGCGCTAGGAGGAGCGCTTGGCTGGCTGGCCTATGCGGTCCAATCTGCGATTGTAGGGTTGGTGCTCGGAACCATTGTCGCGCTGCTGCTGCACAAAGTGCTGCATTTCGGAGAAGAGAAGGGCGACCGACCAGCTCACTGAGCCATCAAGCTGCGTCGCGATAGCGGCGGCGTTCCTCGGTAATCCAGTCGTCGCAATTGTCCCAGCAGCGACCGTCGCTGCATTCCACGCGGCCATCGGCATGGAGCACGAACCAGTCATCGCCGGTCATGATCTTGGGGTCGACGACCAGCGGTGTCAGTTCGCGTTCGGAACTGACCTGCCAGCCGATGACATTTGCCTTCACCACTTCCACCTGGTTTTCCATGAAATAGAGGTGCAGTATGTAGGTTTCGGGGTGAGCGGGCATCATGCCCACGCTGGCAGGGCGGTAGTTCTTGACCATTGTTACGACACGTTTCCTCGAGTTATCGCGAGGGAATGTGCCTCAAATATCTTGCAAAATCCTTGAGGCGAACTGGCTTAATGTATCGTCACGGGCGCCCATGATCACGATACGGTCACCCGGCCGTGCAATTTGCACGATCCTGTCACCGCAGGCATCGCGCTCAGGTAAATGCTCGGCATTTCCTCCAGCCTCTTGAATTAGAGTGATAATTCTCTCTGTACCCTCGCTGCGATCCACGGTTCCGCCAAAGTAGACCGGATCGCACATGATCGTGAGGTCCTCGGAACCCAATTCATGCGCGAACGTTTCCGCCAATTCGTGCCCCATCTGACGAAGCGGGCCATATCCATGTGGTTGGAAAAAGGCGATTATGCGACCTGGCTGGCTCTTGAGTGTGTGCAGAGTGGCGCGGCATTTTTCAGGATTATGACCGAAGTCGTCGATCACGGTCACGCCATTTGCACTGGTTCCAACGATATCGAAGCGCCGGGCGAGCCCCTTGAAACTGGCGAGTGCTGTCACGGCGTCACCTATGGTAACACCTGCTGCCACTGCTCCTGCGACGGCGGCGAGCGCGTTTGAGAGATTGTGACGGCCCGGCATGGGAAGGGATAGCGCATAGGAAGCGCCGTCGTGCCGATCGACCAGCATGGCTGCGATTGATCGGGCATCCTCGACAGTGCTTCCCGGTTCAACGCCGATGTCGGCTGCGGGATTGTCGATCGCGAAGGACAGCACACTCTTTGCGCTATTTGCCAGCGCCATTGCCTCCGCATTGTCGGCATTGACCACCGCCACGTCGCCGCGGGAAAGGAAATCGCCAAACAAGTCGCGCAGTTCTTCCATGCTTTTGTGATCGAGACTGACATTGAGCAGCACCGAGACCGTCGGATTGTAGAGTGCAATCGATCCGTCGCTCTCGTCCACCTCGCTTACGAATAATTCGCCGCCTCCAACACGCGCGCTGGCAAAGGGCGTGTCGGGCGAGACGAAGTTCTTCATCACCGCGCCATTCATGATAGTGGGCGCAAGGCCTGCGCATTCCATGATCCAGCCTACCATGCCGGTCACCGTGCTCTTGCCACTGGTGCCGCCGATGGCGATGGACTTGGGCGAGGCGTTGAACAGTCGCGAGAGCAGCTCTGCACGGGTCAGGCGATCGCACCCCAGCTCCTTGGCGCGGGCAACCTCGGGGACAGTGTCTTCGATAGCCGCACTTGCAACCAACACCTGATCGCTTGAGGCGATGCCGCTGCCGTCCTGCGGGAACAGCGTGAATCCCTGATCCTTGAGAAAGGCGAATTTTTCCGGCGTCCGGCCCTGGTCATAACTTCGGTCAGCCCCAGCCACTTCCGCACCCAGGCCCTTCACGATCATCGCAAGGGGAAGCATGCCCGATCCGCCGATGCCGCAAAAGAAATAGGGACGGGCAAGCACATCGGGCGTGGCGATATCATTCATGCGCACTGCCTATTCTGGGAGTGGCGCTTTGTGAAGCGGATGTTAGGAAGAGAGCCTATGACAACGCGCATTGCCCTGTGTTGCCCTGGAAAACCGATCCTGCGTGAGCGCGCGGAGGCGGTGCTGGAATTGGCTGCAAGCGAATATCCGGACCTAGAGCTGGAGTTCCACCCGCAATGTTTTGCCGAACATGGCCATTTTGCAGGCGATGATGCCATGCGGCTCGCAGCTTTTCTTGATCTTGCCAATGATCCGCGTGTGGACGCGGTTTGGTTTGCGATGGGCGGATATGGTTCGAACCGTATCGTGGCCGATGCGATGGCGGAGCTGGGCGAAGCAGCACAGGGTAAGACCTATCTCGGATATTCGGATTGCGGCACTTTGTTGGGCGCGCTCTATCGCAATGGCATTGGCAAGCCTGTGCATGGCCCGCTGGCGGGCGATATCAGGCGCGAAGGCGGCGAGGATGCCGTTCGCCGCGTGCTCGACTGGTTCTCCGGCGACGAGCAGGGGCGCGAGGAGGGGCTCGATCACCGCCCGGCTGTCGCCTTCAACCTGATGACGTTGGCGATGTTGGTAGGCACCGAATTCATGCCTGACCTGGCCGATCATGTGGTGCTGGTGGAAGAAGTGGCCGAGCATCTCTATGCCGTGGACCGGCTCTTCTTCCATATAGCTCAGCACCTCAAAGACATTGCGGCAATCAGGCTGGGGCGCGTTTCCGAAGTGCCTGAGAATGACCGACCCTTCGGTTATAATGCCGAGGAAATCGCCCTTCACTGGTGTACGAAATCGGGCATTCCCTATCTCGGTCGCGCGGATATCGGGCATGATGCTGCCAACAGGATTGTCCCCTTCGGTCTTGCCTGATCGTGCCTGTGACCATAGGCGGGCGGCAATTGGAGGAGTTTTCGCATGATTGCATTCGTGTTTCCCGGACAGGGCAGCCAGAAGGTCGGCATGGGCGTGGAACTGGCCGCTGCCAGCGCTGCAGCACGCGAAGTGTTCGAGGAAGTGGATGATGCGCTGGGCCAGAAGCTCTTCACCCTCATGGCCGATGGTCCGGAGGATGATTTGACCCTTACCGAAAATGCCCAACCCGCCATTATGGCGCATTCGTTGGCCGTAGCGTCCGTGCTGGAGCGCGATTTCGGCGTGAAGCTGGCGCAGAAGGGTGAAGCTGTGGCGGG
>CAJXLD010000188.1 GCA_913055595.1 uncultured Altererythrobacter sp. | reverse complement strand
CGCCATCATTCCCGTCACCGCATTCCAGCAGAACTGCTCGCTGGTCTGGTGTTCGAAGACCATGCGTGGCGCGCTGATCGACCCGGGTGGCGATCTCGACAAGTTGAAGGATGCCATTGCCCGCTCCGGCGTGACGGTGGAGAAGATTCTGCTCACCCATGGCCATGCCGATCACTGCGGGCAGGCGGGCATGTTGGCGAAGGAGCTGGGCCTGCCCGTCGAAGGGCCGCAGGAGGCCGACCGTTTCTGGATTAGCCGCCTGGAGGATGACGGGCCGCGCTTCCAGATGCATTGCGAGGTGTTCGAGCCCGATCGCTGGCTCAAGGATGGCGATACCGTCTCCTTCGGCGAGGTCGAGATGCAGGTGATTCACTGCCCGGGCCATACGCCGGGGCATGTGGTGTTCTTCCACCCGCAGACCAAATTCGCCTTTGTCGGCGACGTGCTGTTCCAGGGCTCGATCGGGCGCACCGACTTTCCAATGAGCAATCACCAGGATCTGATCGATGCGATCACCGGAAAGCTCTGGCCTCTGGGAGACGAGGTGACCTTTGTGCCCGGCCACGGCCAGCCGAGCACATTCGGGCAGGAACGGCAGAGCAATCCCTTCGTGGGTGATGCGGCGCTGGCGCGCGGCTAGATCACCTGGAAGGCCCCCAACGCGGCGGCGATCGCCAGCCCGATCATCGGCACAAAGGTCGTGAACATGCCGATCTTGCGAAGCGCTCCGGCCTCGTCCGCATCCATGCCGAGACCGTGGCAAATGCGCCCGACGAGAAATACCCCTGCGGTCGCGGCAAGCAGCCAGCCGCCATGGCCCGACAACTCCAGGGCCAAGATAAGAAGTAGCGCGAACGGCGTATATTCAACAAAGTTGGCCTGTGCACGCATACGCTTGATCAGGGCGGGATTACCGCCATCGCCATGCATCATTCCGGCTTCGAAACGGGCCTTGCCGCACCGCATGGCCAGCCAGAGATTGATCAGCGCGGCGACTGCAGCAGAAACAAGCGTAATTTGAAGTTCGTACATGGCAAATCCTCATTGGGTCCCGGCATAGGTGCTAATGGAGGACTTCATGGCTTGCAACGCCGCGAGAATGCTCTATAGCGCGCGCCTTCGCCGCATCTGAGGGCACCGGAAACCGCGCTTGCGCGGGGGCGGTGCTTGCCCTAGGGCGGCTGTCAAAGAGTTTTAGCATTTTCAAGGAACAGGTGCCGCAATGGCTGTCCCTAAAAGAAAAGTATCACCGCATCGTCGCGGTAACCGTCGTGGTCATGATTCGTTGAAGGTTGAGGCCTTTCACGAATGCTCCAACTGTGGTGAACTGAAGCGTCCGCACAATCTGTGCACCGCTTGCGGCCACTATAACGGTCGCCAGATCGTCGAGCCCAAGGGCCTCTAAGCCCGAATATTAGGGGAAGAGTGCGTATGAGCCTGCCGCGTATCGCTATTGATGCGATGGGCGGCGATGAGGGCGTGCGCGTGATGATCTCCGGCGCGGCGCTTGCGCGTCGTCGCCACGACCAGTTCTATTTCCTACTGGTGGGGGATGAAACACGCATCAAGGCGGCGCTCGACCAGCATCCCGGCATGGCCGGGGCTTCCGAGATTCTCCATTGTGACGATGTGGTTGGCGGCGATGAAAGGCCGACACAGGCGCTCCGTCGTGCCAAGACCACCAGCATGGGCCTCGCCATTAATGCGGTGAAGTCCGGCGACTGCGGTGCCGCCGTCAGCGCTGGCAATACCGGCGCGCTGATGGCGATGAGCAAGCTGGCCCTGCGGACGATGCCCGGCATTGATCGTCCGGCATTGGCGGCGATCATGCCGACTTTGGGCGATAATGACGTCGTCATGCTGGACCTGGGTGCCAATACCGAATGCGATGCGCGCAACCTCGTGCAGTTCGCCATCATGGGCGCGGCCTATTCGCGTATCGTAACGGGCAAGGATGTGCCGCGCGTGCGCCTGCTCAATATCGGGACCGAAGATATAAAGGGTACGGGCGATTTGCAGGAAGCCGCTGCCCGCCTGCGCGAAGCCTCCGGCCTTTCGCTCGCCTTCGAGGGGTTTGTAGAGGCCGACAAGATCAATCGCGGCGAAGTGGACGTCGTGGTGACGGACGGCTTTTCGGGCAATATCGCATTGAAGGCCATCGAAGGATCCGCGCGCTTTGTCACTGATTTGTTGAGGAATGCCTTCACTTCCTCGCTGCGATCCAAGATCGGCTTTTTGGTATCGCGACCAGCCACCGAATTGCTGCGCCACCATCTGGACCCCAACAATCACAATGGTGGCGTGTTCCTGGGCCTGAATGGCGTGGTGGTAAAGTCGCATGGCAGCGCCAATACGCAAGGTGTGGCCAATGCGGTGGAAGTGACTGCTCGCTTGCTGGAGGAAAGTTTGACTGAGCGCATCACCGCCGATCTCGCCGAACTGGGCGAGGACAGGCTGCGCGAAAATGGAGCCGGTGCCAAGTGATCCGTTCTGTATTCAAAGGCGTGGGTTCCGCGCTCCCGAGCAAGCTTGTCACCAATGACGATCTGGCGAAGCAGGTCGATACCAGCGACGAATGGATTCGCGAGCGGACGGGCATTTCCCAGCGCTATATTGCAGGGGAGGGGGAGACCACTTCCAGCCTCGCGATCAAGGCTGCGCAGGCGGCGCTTGATGATGCGGGCATGACGATCGAGGATATCGATCTCCTTGTTCTTGCCACGGCGACACCCGATGTCACATTCCCGTCGACCGCGACGATCGTGCAGAAGGGGCTGGGCGGTGCAGGTTTTGCAGCCTTCGATGTGGCCGCCGTGTGTTCGGGCTTCCTTTATGCCCTGGGTACCGTCGATTCCATGATCAAGAATGGCCTTGCTACCAATGCCCTGGTGATTGGTGCCGAGACGCTGAGCCGGATTGTCGACTGGGAAGACCGGGCGACCTGCGTGCTCTTCGGCGATGGTGCGGGTGCCATGGTTCTGGGTACGCAGGAGGTCGATGCCGAAGATGGTCCTGGCATTCTGGCAACCAAGCTGCACGCGGATGGCGAGCATAAGGATCTGCTTTATACCGATGGTGGACCTTCCACGACAGGAACCGTTGGCCTTTTGCGGATGAAGGGGCGCGAGGTTTTTCGCCATGCCGTCGTGAATCTGGCCCAAGTCCTGAGAGACGTGTTGGAAGAATCAGGCCATTCTGCTGAGGAAATCGATTGGGTTGTGCCGCACCAGGCCAACTTCCGAATCCTGGACGCAACGGCCCGCAAGCTGGGCCTGCCGATGGATCGGGTGGTGGTGACCGTAGATCAGCATGCCAACACTTCCGCGGCCTCCGTGCCGCTCGCTTTCGATACCGCCTGGAAGGACGGACGGATCAAGCGGGGCGATCTTGTCATGCTGGAAGCCATGGGCGGTGGTTTCACCTGGGGCGCGAGCTTGCTGCGCGTTTAGGCGCACTTCACATCATTGTTGAGGGTAACTTCTTCAGTAACCTTGCCAAACGGCGGGGATTCCTGCATTATTGCTTCGGGCCGCTTAGAAAAGAAGGAGAAGGAACGCATGGACGCAATGCGATCCGTTGGGACTCTGACCCGCGCCGATCTGGCTGAGACGATCAACCGCAAGATGGGTTTTTCGCGCTCGGAAAGCCTCGACTTGGTCGAAGAAATCCTGAGCAAGATGTGTGACGCCATGGCTGATGGCGAGAATGTGAAGATTTCCGGCTTCGGAAGCTTCGTTCTTCGTGACAAGAAGGAGCGTATCGGACGCAACCCCAAAACGGGTGTGGAAGTGCCGATCACGCCACGTCGTGTCATGACATTCCGTGCCAGCCAGAAGCTGAAAGACCGGATCGTCGAAGGCTCGTGAGCCAGCCATCGGCCTCGGTCTTCTTCACTGATGGCAAGGCACCCGATGCCATGCGCACAATCGGGGAGGTGGCGGCCGGTTTCGGCATCAAGCAGCACATCCTGCGCTATTGGGAGCAGCAGTTCCCCATGTTGCGCCCGCTGAAGAGAAGCGGAGGGCGGCGCCTTTACCGGCCGGAGGATGTGGCGCTGGTTGCGGAAATCGATCGCCTGATCAATCTCGAAGGCTATACGCTTAAAGGTGCCCGGCAGGTGCTGGAGAATGGTGAGCCTTCTTCAGGCGACACGGTGATCGAGCAAGCAGTACCGCAAACTGCGGATGTCTTGATCAGGCTGAAAGCCATTCGCGCAAAGCTGTCGGACGCACTGGCCGCAGCCTGAACGAGCGCGGGCAAATTCAGGCTTTTTCCGGACCCAGTTCGGGATCGAGGTCGCGCGGGCGGGCGAAGTGCACGATCCGCCCGCAGCCCGCCGCGCAATCGTTCCAGTCATCGATATCCAGTTCCAATACCGCGAATGTGGCTGTCGGATATTTCACCATCAACTCATCGAAACAGCGGTTCTCGTTTTCGGTACCGACAAGCGAGAGGACAAGTTCCTGCAGGCCGGGATTGTGCGCTACCAGCAACAGAGATCGCGCGTCTCCACCATGTTCCCGGATCAGCCGGAAGAGCGTGCTCGCATCGGACAGATATGCCGCCTCGTCAAAGGTCACCGGCTGGGGGAGGCCCGATGCTTCGAGGGTGCGTTTCACCCGCTCTGCAGGGCTGGCGAGGATGGTATCCCAGGCAACACCGTGATTCATGATGTGCGCACCGATCAATGCTGCGCCCTTGCGCCCGCGCGCATTAAGTCCGCGATCGAAATCCCGCTTCGACAGATCGTCCCAATCGGATTTGGCATGGCGTAGGAGGCCGAGCAGTTTCACCGCGCTTGCGTATCCTCAGTTTCGGTCTTGCGATCGGCGGAAACCCAAACACCTGCTTCGACACGTTGTAAAGCCTCCTCAAGCGTTAAACGGCTGACGGGGGTGCCTTCGGGAAAAGCACTGAGAAGGCGTGATGGGAACGCCGCCGACAGAACGATAAAGAAACCGCGGTCGTCCTTGCTGCGGATGAGCCGACCGAAGGCCTGCGCCAGCCGTGCCCTGATAATCCGGTCATCATAGGCATTGCCGCCATTCGCTGCGCGGCGCGCACGATGCAATATGCTGGGCTTGGGCCATGGGACCTGCTCCATCACCACACAGCGCAGCGAATGGCCGGGCACATCCACGCCATCGCGCAGGGCATCGGTGCCCAGCAGGCTGGAGCGCGGATCGTCGCGAAAGATATCAACCAGCGTCCCCGTATCGATCGGATCGACATGCTGGGCGTAGAG
>CAJXLD010000187.1 GCA_913055595.1 uncultured Altererythrobacter sp. | reverse complement strand
CATCGGATACAGCAAGACGCGTGGCAAAATTGTCGGTTCCGTCCAATACGAGATCGACGGCCTCGATCATGGCTGGCGCGCTTTCGGGCGTGATCCGTGTGTCGGAGATGGTGATGTCCAGTTCGCTGTCGAAATTGCTCACCCATCGGCGCGCGGCGACGGCCTTGCCATGGCCGATATCGCGCGTGGTGTAGATCGTCTGGCGTTGGAGGTTGGACAAGTCGACATCGTCATCATCCACCAGTGTGAGCCTGCCGATTCCGGCGGCTGCCAGATATTGCAGCGCCGGCGCGCCAATCCCGCCAAGCCCCACCAGCAGAACATGGCTGCGCGCCAAGGCGGCCTGCCCCGCGCCGCCGATCTCGGGCAGCACGATATGGCGGGCAAAACGCTCGAGCCTCTCGGTGGACAGATTTGTGGATGGATCCATGGATTGGCTGTTTACAGCCTGTGCACGGCCTGTCGACAGCCATGTGGACACGGCTGTCGATCAGTCTGTGATTTGGCTGTGGAGCGCGTGTGGAATCAGGCGATAGTAACCATCAGCTCTCAAGCTGGCGCAGCAGGCTGCGGACGTCGCCATCCATGTCTGCATCGCGCTGGCGCAAATCCTCGATCAAGCGCACGGCATGGATCACCGTGGAGTGGTCGCGACCACCGAATTTTCGCCCGATTTCCGGGTAGCTACGCGGCGTCAGCACCTTGGCGAGATACATTGCCACCTGGCGCGGACGCACCACTGCGCGGGCGCGGCGCTTGGAGCTCATCTCGCTGCGATCGATGCGATAGAACTGGCACACGGTACGCTGGATTTCGTCGATGGTGATCCGGCGGCGGTTGGCGCTGAGGATATCTGTGAGTTGTTCCTCGGCAAGCTGTAGAGAAACTTCCTGGCCGGTCAGCTGTGCATAAGCGACCAGCTTGTTGAGGCCGCCCACCAGCTCGCGCACATTGCGGTTAATCGTGCGGGCGAGGAAATCGATTACATCGTCCGGCACGTCAAGCGGCGCAAACTTGGTCAGCTTGCTTTCAAGGATCAGGCGGCGCAGCTCGATATCGGCGGCCTGGATATCGGCTACAAGGCCCATCGAAAGGCGCGAGAGAAGGCGGGGTTCGACGCCGTCCAATGCCTGCGGTGCGCGGTCGGCGGCAAAGACCAGTCGCTTGCCTTCGGCCAGCAGCGCATCGATCGTATAGAGCAGCTCTTCCTGAGCGGACGCCTTGCCGATGATGAACTGGATGTCGTCAACCAGCAGCAGGTCGAAGCCGCGCAGGCGCGCCTTGAATTCGATCATCTCGTTCGACTTCAGCGCCTGGACGAATTCGACCATGAAGCGCTCGGCGCTGCAATAGAAGATGCGCGCACGCGGATGCGCTTGCAGATAGGAGTGGCCGATGGCGTGCAGCAAATGCGTCTTGCCCTGGCCGGTCGCGGCCTTGAGATAGAGTGGCGAGAATTGCGGCTTCTCGGCCTTGGCCATGCGCTCTGCCGCATTCTTGGCAAGCACGTTGGTGGAGCCGGTGACGAAAGCGGCAAAAGTCAGCGAAGGGTCGAGGCCGACGCTTGAAGTGAAGCCGTCATCGCCGATCGATTCCATCGCCAGCGTGGCATCATTGGCCGCGCGATGGCCGAAGCCGTCGTCGCCGCGCAGGTCCAGATCGGCCAGCTTGCGACGGCCCGGATGCACCTTGATCGAGACTTGCCGCACTTCGCTGCGCGCGATCTTCCACGCCAGCGAGAGCCGGTCATGGAATCGGTCATTCACCCAATTGGCGGAAAATTCGGTTGGCAGGAACAGCTCGAGCGTGCCGTCCTCCTTGTTGAAACCACCGACCTGGATAGGACGAATCCATTGCGAGAAGAGCTGGTGACCAAGATCCTTGCGAAGCCCCTGGCTGATGTCCGACCAATCTGCTGCCAGGTCCAATGCTTCCTGCTCTTCCATTTCTTTCCCTGTATCCTCGTGCTTCGCCGAATTTGTGCGTCCGGCGTGCGGTCCCATCCGAATCATGCCCTCACGTCCCTATCCCCAAGGCCTGCCCAGCTTCTATTTTTCGAGCCCCGGACTAGAGACAAAAATCCCCCCGCCGGAGAGTCGAGTAAACGACAATCCGGGTGCCCCCGTTCAAGACTCGCTATATTGATGGACAAGGCGGAATAACCCCGTCCGACTCTTGTTATGAACGCTCCAGCCGAAGGAGCAAGAGGCGTGCTGTAAAAAAACTTTAATTTATACTGTTGACTCGCCGCTGTTTGGCAGTCTTCCGTTCAAGTAACTGTTTTTTCGATAAAGTTTTATTACAGTCCCGCGAATCGTGGATTTCCCTAGGGTTGGTGCAGTGCGGCAGGAAATCATGCTGCAAATGCGAAAAGGGCCGGTGGATAACCCACCGGCCCCGTTCCATATTCGTTCTTGTACAAACCCGACAGGGAGACGAATCAGAGAGCGGCGACTCGCTTGCTGAGTCGGCTCATCTTGCGCGCTGCAGTGTTCTTGTGCAGCACGCCCTTGGCAACGCCGCGCGCCAGTTCGGGTTGAGCAGTTTTCAGGGCAGCTTCGGCAGCGGCCTTGTCACCGGCAGTGCAGGCGGCTTCGACCTTCTTCACCTGCGTGCGGATGCGGCTCATGCGCGCACCGTTGATCTCGGCGCGCTTGTTGTTGCGACGGATGCGCTTCTTGGCTTGCGGCGTATTGGCCATGTTCGTCCTTGTCTCGGGCCGCGCTGAACAGCGAGCGCCCTATCCTGTATAAACTATCGAAAATCGGCGTAGTCCGCCGGAAAGCGGCGCACATAGTCGGCAGATACCGAATCGTCAACTCTTGTTGGTCCCCTCAATCGCCGGGAGCGAGCCATCCGGCTCACTTGGCTTTCCTCCCCCGGGCCAAGTCCGGGGTGCGGGCGGCCGGTCGGCCTTGCGGGTTCCCTGGCGGTCACCCGTTTCTGGTTATCGCTGGCATTTATTGCAGAACCAGCTGCTGCGCCCTCCCTGCACGATGCGGCGGATCGTTCCGTCTTCACAACGATGGCAGGCTTCGCCCTCGCGGCCATAGACATCGAAGCGTGTGGCGAAATAGCCCAGTTCGCCATCGGGTCGGGCATAGTCGCGCAAGGAAGAACCACCGTCCTCGATCGATTGAGTCAGTACCTCGCGAATGGCAGGCACGAGCCGTTCCAGCGCGGGGCGATAGACCCTGCCGCCTGCCTTGCGCGGATGGATGCCGGCACGGAACAGGGCTTCGCAGACATATATATTGCCGAGGCCGGCCACCACTGACTGGTCAAGCAGAAGCAGCTTGATTGCTTGCTTGCGGCCCTTCAGCGCAGCGCGCAGGTGGTCTACCGTGAGCGCGTTTCCCAAGGGCTCCGGCCCCATGGCGGCAAAGGCAGGCCATTTGTCCAGCCGCGCGGTTTCGACCAGGTCGACATAGCCGAAGCGCCGTGGGTCGCAGAGCGCAAAGCGGTGGCCTGCCGTCTCGATGACCAGATGATCGTGCTTGTCGGCCATGTCCGGGTCGATCCGCCAGCGCCCGCTCATGCCGAGATGGAAGATCAACGTGCTTTCGCGGTCCGTATGGATCAGCCCGTATTTGGCCCGCCGTCCCAGAGATGTGACCGTGGCACCTGTCAGTGCTTGGACAAGGCCTTCGGGAAAGGGGAACCGCATATCCGGCCGGTTCTGCCGCACGCGGGAGATGCGTTCTCCGCGAAGGAAGCGTTCCAGTCCGCGCACAGTGGTTTCGACTTCGGGAAGTTCGGGCATTGCAGATTTGCCTCTAGCTGCAAGCACCCGGCGAGTCATCACAGGCTGGCCCTTTGATCATTCGATCAATGATCCTAAGGGGAACCATGCAGTTAGACCGTCAAAGCCTTCGCGCCTTCCTTCTGCTCGGTCTGGTCATGCTGTTCTGGGGCGGCAATTTCATTGTCGGCAGGGCAGTGGCGGGTCAGGTGCCGCCGATGACCTTTGCGCTGTTGCGCTGGTTGGGCGCACTGGCGTTCCTCCTGCCTTTTGCTATCGGACCCATGCAGCGTGAAGCGGCTGAAATCCGCAAGGGGTGGAAGCCCATCCTGCTGCTAGGCCTGCTTGGCGTAGCCGGGTTTCACGGGCTTCTCTATACCGGGCTGCAATATACGACTGCCTCCAATGCCTTGCTGCTATCTGCGGTTACGCCTGTGCTGGTAGTCCTCTCGGGACTGATCATTTTTGGTGATCGCATCGGCGGGCTGCAGGCCATTGCCATGGCAGCCTCAGTGCTGGGCGTTGTCGTGATCGTGTTCGAGGGTAGCCTGGCTGCGGCATCGCGGCTGCATGTCGGACGGGGTGAACTGATCGTGCTCGCTGCGGCGCTGGCCTGGGCACTCTACACGGCCTTGTTGCGCTTGCGCCCGGCGTTGGGTGCCACCGCTTTCCTGACCTCGACCTTTATCGTCGGCGCGGTGGTAATCGCTCCATTTTCCGCATGGGAGCTCATGTCGGGAGCAAACATCGCATGGAGCTGGCAGGTCTTGGCGGCGATTGCCTATGTCGCGATCCTCCCCTCCATTGTCAGCTACTATATCTACAATGCCGCCTCGGTATCGGTGGGCCCTGCCAAGGCCGGGCAGGCGATCACCTTGCTTCCCTTATTCGGGGCCTTGCTGTCATCGCTGCTTCTGGGTGAGAGGCTCTATGCCTATCACGGCGTAGGCATGGTGTTGATACTCGCGGGCATTGTGCTGGGGGCGTTCGCGGGACGTGCGGCCAAGCCCAAGGCGTGAGGGCGGCAAACAAGCGGGTGGCGTAGAGGGACAGCCGCAGCTAGAGGACTGATCCATGAGTGAAGAAGTCTCCTTCGGCTACGAGAATGTCAGCCCGGAAGAAAAGACCCAGCGTGTGGGCGCTGTCTTTTCCAATGTCGCGGCCAAATATGACATCATGAATGATGCCATGTCGGGCGGCATGCATCGCTTGTGGAAGGACCGTTTCGTCAGGCGCGTCAAACCGCAGCCGGGCGAGGCGATCCTCGACATGGCAGGCGGCACGGGCGACATCGCCTTCCGCATGGCAGAGCGCGGCGCGAAAGTCGTGGTTGCCGATATCAACCAGGACATGCTCGATGTCGGAATCGAGCGGGCGATGAAGCGCGGAATTGATGGCCTGTCTTGGTCGCGCCAGAATGCCGAAGCGCTGACTTATCCCGACAGGCAGTTCGATGCCTACACAATCGTCTTCGGCATCAGGAACGTCACCCATATCGACAAGGCGCTGGCTGAAGCGCATCGTGTGCTCAAATATGGCGG
>CAJXLD010000186.1 GCA_913055595.1 uncultured Altererythrobacter sp. | reverse complement strand
CCCGCGCACAGGCCGCACGAGTAGTAGCCGTGGACACCGAAACATCCTCGCTCGATGCCATCTCCGCCGAACTTGTGGGCGTAAGCCTTGGTCTTGGACCGAATGATGCCTGCTACATCCCGCTGGGCCATGGCGGCAGCGACATGTTTGCCGAACGGCCCGAACAGGTGGATCGTGATGCAGCCATCGCCGCATTGAAGCCGCTGCTGGAAGACGACGCGGTGCTCAAAGTGGGGCAGAACATCAAATATGACCTCAATGTCCTTGCACGCCACGGGGTCGATGTGCGTCCCATCGACGATACGATGGTGATCAGCTTCGCGCTCGATGCCGGACGGGGAACCGATGGCATTGGAGGCGGGCATGGGATGGACGAGCTGGCCGAACGTCACCTTGGCCACACCTGCATGAGCTTCAAGGAAGTCTGCGGCACGGGCAAGAAGCAGATATTTTTTGGCGAAGTGCCATTGGACGTCGCCACCAAATATGCCGCCGAAGATGCCGATGTGACCTGGCGGCTGTGGAAGCATCTCAAACCTCGCCTCGCTATTGAGGGGGGTACGAAGATCTATGAACGGGTGGACCGTCCGCTGATTCCTGTGGTCGCGCAGATGGAGCGCGAGGGGATCAAGGTTGATCGCGCTGCTCTGTCGCGCCTGTCGGAAGAATTCGCCAATCGCACGGCGGCTATCGAGGCGGAGATCCACGAAATCGCCGGGCAGGAATTCACCATCGGAAGCCCCAAGCAGCTCGGCGAGATATTGTTCGACAAGCTGGGCTACAAGGGCGGACGCAAGGGCAAGAGCGGCCAATATTCAACCGATCAGGCGATCTTGGAAAGGCTCGCGGGCGAAGGCGCGGAGATTGCCAACAAGGTGCTCGAATATCGCCAGCTGACCAAGCTCAAGAGCACTTATACCGATGCGCTACAGGAAGCGATCAATGCGGATACGGGCCGCGTACATACTTCCTATTCGCTGGTAGGCGCGCAAACGGGCCGCCTGTCCTCCACCGATCCCAATTTACAGAATATCCCGGTGCGCACCGAAATCGGGCGCGAGATCCGCAAGGCATTCGTGCCCGAAAACGGTAATGTCCTGCTCGCGGCAGACTATTCGCAGATCGAATTGCGGCTGGCCGCGCATATGGCCGACGTCGACACGCTGAAGCAGGCCTTTGCCGATGGCGAGGACATTCACGCGCGCACCGCGCAGGAAATGTATGGCGAAGTCACGCGCGACACGCGCGCTCAGGCCAAAACGATCAATTTCGCCATACTCTACGGCATTTCCCGCTGGGGCCTTGCCGGGAGGCTGGGCGTCGAACCGGATGAGGCGCAGGCGATGATCGACCGCTATTTCGAGCGCTTCCCGGGCATCCAGCGCTATATCCACGAGACCTTGGAGAGCGTGCGCGAGCGCGGCTATTCGGAGACGCTTTTCGGTCGCAAGACGTGGTTCCCGCGCATCAATTCAAAGAACCAGGCTGAACGGCAGGGTTCCGAACGTGCCGCCATCAATGCGCCGATCCAGGGAACCAGCGCCGATATCATCAAGCGCGCCATGGCCCGCATGCTGCCAGCGCTCGAGGAAGCGGGCCTTGGCCATGTACGCATGCTGCTGCAAGTGCATGACGAACTTGTCTTCGAATTGCCCGAAGGCGATGTCGAGAAGGCCAGCCCGATCATTGAACAAGTGATGGCCAATGCTGCCGCACCTTCAGTGACACTGGACGTGCCGCTGGGCGTCGACATAGGTACCGGAAACAGTTGGGACGCCGCCCATTGATAACCGGTTAGCGCAACAGGAAGAGACGGAAAGACTGCCATGCTCGAACAGATAAAGTCAGCCATTCCCGATCAGTTCGAACAGCTGAGCCTTGCCCTGATGCTTGGCGCGCTGGGCATCATTCTGGCGCTTGTGGTGCACCGAATCTTCTTCACCATCTTGCGACGCATCGCACGATCAAGCGAGAGCGAAGCGGACAATGTGGTAGTCGCCGCCCTCGCCCGCCCAACCCGGTGGTCCATGGTGGCACTCGGCGTCGTGTTGGCGGCACGCGAGACACCGCTGCTTGCCGAAGTGTGGCAAAGGGTTGCAGGTTTTGTAATGCCTGCCCTGATCGGCTGGATCGCACTCGCCATCATGCGTGCATTGGTCAAGGCGATGGAACTCAAGCTGGACCTGCAGGCTGAAGACAATCTGAGCGCGCGCCGGAGACAGACGCGCCTGACCATCTTCAGTCGCATTGCCACCTTCCTGATCATTTTTGTCACTATCGGACTGTTGTTGCTGTCCATCCCGGGTGTGCGCGATATCGGAGTAACGCTGATGGCATCAGCGGGTCTCGCTGCATTGGCTGTGGGCGCCGCCGCGCAACCTGCACTCAAGGCGCTGATCGGCGGCCTGCAAATGGCTCTGACCGAGCCCATACGCATCGACGACGTCGTGATCATCGATGGCGAGTGGGGCAAGATCGAGGAAATTCGAACGACCTATGTAGTCGTGAAAGTGTGGGACGAGCGAAGGCTGGTCGTGCCGATGTCCAAGTTTCTCGACGAAAGCTTCCAGAATTGGACGCGCAAGAGCGCCGAACTGCTAGGCACGGTCTTCCTGCACCTTGATCCACTGGCCGATATCGGACCGATCCGCACCGAGTTTGAACGCCAAATCAAGGCCAATCCTCTTTGGGATAAGCGCGTGCAAGTAGTGCAGGTCACCGAAACCACAGCGCAATCGATAGAGGTCCGCCTGCTGATGAGCGCCAAGGACGCGCCGACATTATTCGACCTGCGCTGCAATATCCGCGAAGGAATGATGGCCTGGATCAGGGAGAACCAGCCCGGCGCCATTGCCTTCAGCCGCGTGGAACGACTGCCCGAAGCGGCTGTAATCGAGGGCGAGAATCCATCTGACTAGATGAAAGCGAACTCGTCCCCTCGAGCAGGGCCGCCTGTCAGTGCTTCTCGTCACGCGTTGATTCGAGCATGCCTTCATGGATGAAGCCGATCGGCTTCACTTCCATCGCCTTGCGTTTCAGCTCACCCTTCATGGCGGCGTATTCGGCCTCCATGCGCGGCGTCACCGTGGGCCGACTGTCCTCCAGTGCCGCGGCAAAATCGGCGGCGGTGACATTTTCGGGGGCCACTTCCGCCCGGCGAATGGCGACGAGACCTGCGCGGCGCACCACATCCTCCAGGTCGGCACCGGTGTAGCGATCGGTTTTTGCGGCCAATTCGGCCAGGTCGACATCATCTGCCAGCGGCATATCCTTGGTATGGATCTTGAGGATATGCTCGCGACCAGCCTCGTCGGGCGCACCGACATAGACCAGCTCGTCGAAACGTCCGGGGCGCAGGAGGGCCGGATCGATCAGCCCCGGGCGATTGGTGGCACCGATCACGACGATTGAGCTCATCTCCTCCATCCCGTCCATTTCTGCCAGAATGGTGTTGACCACACGGGCGGTGACTTGCGGCTCGTTGCCGCTGGTGCCGCGTGCGGGAACCAATGAGTCAATTTCGTCGATAAAGATCACGCAAGGCGCCACCGCGCGGGCGCGGGCGAACATGCGGCTGATCTGCTGCTCGCTCTCGCCGTACCATTTGGACAGGAGATCGGAGCTTTTCATCGAGATGAAGTTGGCCTCCGCTTCCTTTGCCACCGCCTTGGCCAGCAAGGTCTTGCCGGTACCGGGCGGGCCATAAAGCAGGAAGCCCTTGGCCGGACGGATGCCGAGATGTTCGAAAGCCTTGGGGTTCTTGAGCGGCAGTTCGACACCTTCGCGCAGCATCTCTTCGGCTTCGTCCACACCGCCAATATCGTCCCAGCCGATCTTGGGGGCCTGCACCATCACTTCGCGCATGGCGGAAGGCTGGACGCGCTTGAGGGCCTCGCGGAAATCCTGCTTCTCGACGCAGAGTTCCTCCAGCACCTCGGCCGGGATTTCGCGCGCTTCGAGGTCGATCTTGGGCATGATTCGGCGCACCGCTTCGATGGCGGCTTCGCGCGCCAGTGCAGCGAGGTCGGCACCGACGAAGCCATGCGTACTGCGCGAGAGTTCGGCCAGATCGACCCCCTCGCCCAAGGGCATGCCGCGCGTATGTATGGCAAGGATCTCTCGGCGGCCGCCCTCATCTGGAACGCCGATCACGATCTCGCGATCGAAGCGGCCTGGGCGGCGCAAGGCCTCATCGATGGCATCGGGACGGTTGGTGGCGGCAATGACAACGAGATTGGCCCGCGCCTGCAAGCCGTCCATCAGCGTTAGCAGCTGCGCGACCAGCCGTTTTTCCGCCTCGCCGGACACCTCCTGTCGCTTGGGCGCGATCGAATCGATCTCGTCGATGAATACGATGGCAGGCTGGCGCCGCTCGGCCTCTTCGAAGACTTCGCGCAGCCGCTTTTCGCTCTCGCCATAGGCGCTCCCCATAATCTCGGGCCCGTTGATGGTGAAGAATTCAGCATCGCTTTCATTGGCGACCGCCTGCGCCAGGCGCGTCTTGCCCGTTCCGGGTGGGCCATGCAGCAGCACGCCCTTGGGCGGATCGATGCCCAGGCGCGTGAACAATTCGGGGTAGCGCAGCGGCAATTCCACCATCTCGCGCAGTGCCTTGATGGTTTCATCCATGCCGCCGACATCGTCGTAATTGACCATGCCGCGCCCGTCGCGCGGTTCCTCGAACTCTGCGCGCAGTTCCACCTCGGTTTCATCGTCGATAACAACGATTCCCTTGGGCGCGGTCGAGACGACCTGCAGCCGTATTTGCGTGAGTGCATAGGCGGGCGCGTTGAACATGCGGCGCACTTCGGGCGGCATGTTCTGCACCGGCTGCTGCCCGTGTGTGGCGACAAGGTCGCCCGTGGCGAGCGGGTGTCCGAAGAATACTCTCTTCAGTGCTTCGGTTGGCCCTTGCAACCGCATCTGCCTTTGCGCCGGGGCGAATATGACGCGGGTCGCCGGCTTGGGTTCCGCGCGACGAACCTTTACATGCTCTCCAGAGGACGTTTCAGCATTTGCGCGTTGCAGGCCGTCGAGCCGGATAACCTCAAGCGCCTCATCCTCCTCATAGGCTGGCAATGCGATAGCGGCGGAGACGCGCTTGCCTTCGACTTCGACAGGATCGCCTTCGGTGATGCCGAGCGCCTGGAATGCCGAACGCGGCATGCGTGCGACACCGCGGCCGGATTCTTCCTGCCGCGCAGCAGCCACTTGCAGCTTTATCGTTCCGGCTTCGAGTTCGGGGGCGTCTGCCTCTGCCATTGAGGATCCTGTCCTGCGTCATCCTTGTGTTGGGAAAGCTAGGTAGCGCAGGAA
>CAJXLD010000185.1 GCA_913055595.1 uncultured Altererythrobacter sp. | reverse complement strand
AGCCATTCCTGCGCAATCTCAAAGGCCAAGCGCTCTACGCAGAATGCATAGCAGAAGCTCGCGCGCAGGCTGAGGCGATCCTCGCGGAACGCGCTGTGGAACAGGCCACGGAACTGGCCCTGCGTTGATCGCGGCGTTCCTTTCATTGTCTTGCCGGGGCAGACTACAGAGCAATCTAGCCCCGGCAACGGAACACTTTGAAAACGCGCGGAATCATGAGTTGCAAAATACGCAACACTTGTCGAATTCTTCGCAATTGCACAATTTTGTTGCGTGCACCATTTAGCTCTCAAGGCGGGACCCTCTCTCCCCTCAATCCCCCGCCGTCAGGAGTTAACACCATGCGCAAGATCGCAACCGTCGTTTTCGCGTCGCTCGCTTCTGTCTCGATCAGCGCCACCATGCTGAACGCGATCATCGTCTGAGCCAAACCCTCTCTCCCCCCTCTTTAGAGGATCAGATCATGACCAATTTCGCAAAACGCCTGCTGGCGTCCTATTTCGAAAGCGTTTCGCGCCTGCCCTATCCGGCCATCTGGATGGTCTGAGCGAGGTCCGAGCGACACACGGCAGCGGCCGCCCCTGACAGGGCGGCCGTTTTGATTTTGGGGAAGGCGTTTCGACATCGTGGATAAACGGCCGCCAAGCGCCGCATTTGCTTGGGAAACACCCCTGTAATTCCTATATGTCCGGCATGACGGAAAATACCCAAGAGACCCCGGCAGAGGGCAAGCGCAAGGGCGAATACGGCGCTGAAAGCATCAAGGTCCTGAAAGGGCTTGATGCGGTACGCAAAAGGCCGGGCATGTATATCGGCGACACCGATGACGGGTCTGGCCTGCACCACATGGTGTTCGAGGTTTCGGACAATGCAATCGACGAAGCGCTGGCCGGCCATTGCGACCTGGTGCTGATCGAGCTCAACCCAGATGGCTCGGTCTCGGTCGAGGACAATGGCCGCGGCATTCCCACCGGCATGCACAAGGAAGAGGGCGTTTCGGCAGCCGAGGTCATCATGACCCAGCTGCATGCGGGCGGGAAGTTCGAGAACACCAGCGACGACAACGCCTACAAGGTCTCGGGCGGCCTCCATGGCGTGGGCGTATCGGTGGTCAATGCCCTGTCCGAATGGCTCGAGCTGGAAATCTGGCGCGATGGCAAAACGCACTGGATGCGTTTCGAGCATGGCGATTCGGTCGGCCCGCTCGAGGTCACGGGCGATGCCCCCAAGGTGGGACAGAACCCGGACGAGAACGGTTTCAAGAAGGGCACGCGCGTCACTTTCAAGGCCAGCGATGCAACGTTCAAGAACGTCACCGAATTCGATTTCGAAAAGCTCGAGCATCGCTATCGCGAACTTGCCTTCCTCAATTCGGGCGTACGAATCGTTCTGCGCGACAAAAGGCATGAGGATGTGGCAGAGCACGACCTGTTCTACGAAGGCGGCATCGCGGCCTTCGTCAAATGGCTCGATCGCAACAAGCAGGCCCTGATTGCAGAGCCCATTTCCGTGAGCGCGGAAAAGGATGGAATCGGCATCGACGTGGCGCTGGAATGGAACGATTCCTACTATGAAAACGTCCTTTGCTTCACCAACAACATCCCGCAGCGCGACGGTGGGACGCATTTGGCCGCCTTCCGTGCCGCGCTGACGCGAACGCTCAACAATTATGCGACCGCATCAGGTCTCCTGAAAAAGGAAAAGGTCAGCCTGTCGGGCGAGGACATGCGCGAAGGACTGACCGCAATTGTGTCGGTCAAGCTGCCCGACCCCAAGTTCTCCTCCCAGACCAAGGACAAGCTGGTCAGTTCCGAAGTGCGCCAGCCGCTCGAAAGCCTGATGGGCGAGAAGATGACCGAATGGCTGGAAGAAAACCCGGCCGATGCCAAGACGATCATCCAGAAGATCATCGATGCCGCCGCCGCGCGCGAGGCCGCCCGCAAGGCCCGCGAGATGAGCCGCAAGGGAGCGATGAGCGTCGCCAGCCTGCCCGGCAAGCTGGCCGATTGCCAGGAACGCGATCCCGCCAAGAGCGAGCTCTTCCTGGTCGAGGGTGATTCCGCCGGCGGCAGCGCCAAGCAGGGCCGCGATCGCAAGACGCAGGCGATCCTGCCCCTGCGCGGCAAGATATTGAATGTCGAACGCGCGCGTTTCGACCGGATCATTTCATCGAAGGAAGTCGGCACGCTGATCCAGGCCATGGGCACGGGCCTGCGCGATGAATTCGATCTGGAGAAGCTCCGCTATCACAAGATCGTGATCATGACCGACGCCGACGTCGACGGCGCGCATATCCGTACGCTGCTGCTCACCTTCTTCCACCGGCAAATGCCCGAAATCGTCAAGGCCGGACATCTCTTCATCGCCCAGCCGCCGCTCTACAAGGTCAGCAAGGGGCGCAGCGAGGTCTATCTCAAAGATCAGGCCGCGCTCGATCGCTATCTCGTCGATGCCGGGCTGCAGAACCGCGTGCTCGAAACGCAGGGCGGTGCGCGTGCCGGGGCGGAGCTGGAGGAGATCGTCGCTCGCGCGCTTCGCCTCAAGAACACGCTTGCCTTCGTGCCGCGCAAATATGACATGCAGGTGATCGAAGCCATGGCACTGGCAGGTGCGCTTGCACCGGGCCTATCCGATGCCGACCGCGCCCGGAAACTGGAACGAGCAGCAGCACATCTGCCATTGGGCGACGCCGAAGCGCAATGGTCTGCGCGCATTACCGAGGATGGCCATGTCCGTTTCGACCGCTTGTGGCGCGGCGTGACCGATGCCCATCTGATCGAGCCGAAATTCCTCGACAGTGCCGAGGCGCGCAAGCTTCATCTCCGCGCAGAGGAACAGGGCGATATATTCGGCACGCCGGTACGCCTCGTGCGCTCCGGCACAGAGGCCGAACCCGAACCGGTCCAGGATGAGGGCGATGAGGCGGAGGCGCCCTCCGCGGTGGGCGATGATGCCATTATCCTGCCCACGCAATTGCTCGACGCTGTGATGGCGGCGGGACGCAAGGGTCTTGCGGTGCAGCGCTATAAGGGACTGGGCGAGATGAATGCCGAGCAATTGTGGGAGACTACGCTCGACCCCGAAAACCGCGCCCTGCTGCAGGTCAAGGTGGAAGACGCCGATGTGACCGACGAGATCTTTACGCGATTGATGGGCGATGTGGTCGAGCCGCGCCGCGAATTCATCCAGGACAACGCACTCAATGTGGCAAACCTCGATGTATAGACTGATTGCTGGATGGGGCCGCTGATGGCTGAAGGGAGCCAGTCACGCGCGATCGAACGGGGCGGGTTCCTGCTGTTCCTGGCGCTGCTGAGCGCGGCCCTGCTAGCGATTATCTGGCCATTCGTCGCCCCGCTGATGTGGGCGACGCTGGCGGCGATCATGTTCCAGCCGCTCTACCAGCGCATGCTCGCCTGGCGGAAGGGGCATGAGAACCAGGCAGCATTGCTGGCTCTGCTCGTAATCACCATTGCCGTGATCATCCCCGCAGTAATTATCGGCAGCATGGTGGTGGACGAGGCGGTGGGCGTATTCGATGCCTTCCGAGAGGGACGTATCGACGTGTCCGGCTGGCTCGACCAGATTATCGGCGCTCTGCCCGAAGCCGTGCGTGACAGGCTGGCGGAAACCGGCTGGGGCACCATGGCGGGTCTGCGCGAAAAGGCACAGATGTTCGCCGAAGAGAGTGTGGGCGTCATCGCCAGCCAGGCGGTTGCGATCGGCGGCGGCGTGCTCGGCTGGGTGCTGGCTTTCGGTATCGGCCTCTATGTCACCTATTTCCTGCTGCGCGATGGCAAGATCCTGGCACCCAAGATTCTCGCCGCCCTGCCGATGGAGTCAGGCCTGACCAATCGCATGGCCGAACGCTTCCTGAACATAGTGCGCGCCACGGTGAAAGGATCGATCGTCGTCGGTCTGGTGCAGGGCGCGCTGGGCACGATTACCTTCTGGATCGTGGGCATTCCTTCCGCCATCCTCTTCGGCGTGATCATGGCGATCTGTTCGCTTCTCCCCGCTCTTGGTCCGGCTCTGGTCTGGGCGCCTGCGGCGATCTACCTGCTGGCGGTCGGCGAAATCTGGCAGGGTGTGGTGGTGATCGTTTCAGGCGTGGCGGTGATCGGCATGGCCGACAATGTGCTGCGCCCGATCCTTGTCGGCCGGGACACAGGCATTCCTGACTGGCTGATCCTCGTCACCACGCTGGGCGGCATTGCCGCGCTGGGCGTTTCGGGCATCGTGCTTGGCCCGCTGGTTGCCGGGCTGTTTATCGCCGCATGGAAAGAACTGGCGGACCAGCGCGAAGTTAAGGCCTGAGCCTGTCCTGACCGGCAGTCGCCGCAGCGATCATCGCCTGCGGATCGATCGAGGTCCTATCGCCAAGGAAGGCAAAGAGCTTTGCCATATCCGAATGATAGTCCCCGGTCGGCATCACTGCAGGGCCAAGGCCGGCCATCTTCCGCTTATTGTCGGCATAACCGCAAACCAGCGGTACGCCCGCCTTTGTCGCAATCTGGTAGAATCCCGTCTTCCACCGGCTCACCGAACTGCGTGTCCCTTCGGGGGCAATGACCAGCATCATCTCCTCGCGCCGGGCAAATTCATCGACCATCTGCTGCACCACGCCTTTTGGAGCGCTGCGATCGACCGGCACACCGCCCATTTCGCGCATGAAAGTTCCCACAGGTCCCTTGAACAGACTGTCCTTGCCCATGAAAGCGGGCGTGATCCCGTGCGCATCGGCGATGCCCATAAAGGCGATGAAATCCCAGTTCGACGTATGCGGAACCGCCACAAAGACGCAGCGCCGCCCTGCTGGCGGGGCCCCTCCCTCGACCCGCCAACCGCGCAGCTTGAACAGCCACACCAGCACGCGTCGCGTGAGGCGGGTAAAGAGCGAGAGGCGGGGTTGGGAGCCCGTCATTCACCCATATCGAGATGTTCGGCCATCCATGGCAAGACGATGTCCTTGAAGCGCGGTCCGATCTTGTCGGTGTGCGTGCCGTCATAGACCTCCCAGAAATGCTCGATGCCGAACTTCTCCAGTTCCTCATGGATCAAGGTGTCGTCAACGATCAGCCCGTCCTTGTCGCCGACATCAAGCCCGATGCCGTCGAAGCTTTCGAGCGCGGTGACATGGCTGGATACCATGGCAAGCGGTGCGTTATTCGCCCAGCGCGCCAGCACCCGGACGTCTACCGATCCATCCTCTGCCAGTGGCCAATCGACATAGAAGGGCGGCTTTTGCGGGTTGGGCGCCCAGGCGACCGCGCTGGCGAGGCCTGCGAGCAGGCCGAAATTGCCGCTCTCCACGTCCTCTTGCG
>CAJXLD010000184.1 GCA_913055595.1 uncultured Altererythrobacter sp. | reverse complement strand
TGGCGCCATTCCTCGACCCTCTACGGCGGCCGCACGCCGCCGAGCCCCGCCGCCGATATCTTCACCGAAATGCTCCGTATGCAGGGAGAGGCGGCGCGGCAGGTGATGCAGGCGTTTGCGCCGCAAGCCGTCGAATCCCTTCCCGGCGACAAGGAAATAGATGCGCTGGGCAAATCGATCGTCGATTTCCAGGAAAACATGTTCCGCCTGAGCAGCGGCGGAAAGCAGGATGATGCCGGTGTCTTGACGCCCTTTATGGCTGATCCCGGCCAATGGCTTGCCATGATGCAGGCCTGGTATGAACAGATGCCCGCGCTTGACCCCGAACGACAGCAAGAGGTTTGGGCGGAGGGTGTCGAGCTATGGGAGCGAATACTCCAACATTTTACCGATGAGGGAGAAGGGGAGGACGCTGCAGGAGAGGAAAGGCATTTCCCGCGCAAAGACAGGCGCTTTGCCGATCCGGCATGGCGCGAACAGCCTGTTTTTGCCCTGATCCACCAGACCTACCTCTTGCTCGCCGAACGAATTGCCCAGGCGGTGGACGAGGTTGAAGGGATCGACGAGGAAGAGCGCGAGCAGCTCCGCTTCGCCACGCAAAGCGTGATCGACGCGATGAGCCCTGCCAACTTCCCGATGATGAACCCCGTCGTTCTCGAACGCACGATCGAAAGCCAGGGGGAAAACCTGGTGAAGGGGATGGAGCGTCTCGCCAGTGATCTGGAGAAGGGCCAGCTGACGCACACTGACACCAGCAAGTTCGTGCTGGGAGAGAATGTCGCGGCCACGCCGGGAAAGGTGATCTACGAAGCGGAGCTGTTCCAGATCATCCAGTACACGCCCTCGACGCCGGAAGTGCTGGAGGTTCCGTTGCTGATCTTTCCGCCGTGGATCAACCGCTACTATATCCTCGACCTCAATCCCAAGAAGAGTTTCGTCAAATGGGCGGTGGACCAGGGTCTCACCGTGCTGCTGGTGTCATGGCGATCGGCGGACGAGAGCATGGCTCATATCGGCTGGGACGATTACGTTAAGGCGCAGATCGAGGCGATCGATGTGGTACGCAAAAGGCTGAAAGTGCCTGCGGTCCATACGCTCGGCTATTGTGTCGCGGGCACCACTCTGGCGGCGACGCTGGCGGTGTTGGCGCGGCGCGGGGAAGCGGAAAAGGTTGCCTCTGCCACATTTCTTACCGCGCAGGTCGATTTCGAACGCGCGGGCGAATTGCGCATGTTTACCGACGATGCCATGCTCGAACTGGTCAAGCAGGCCAGCCAGGGCGGCTATATGGATGGCCGCTATATGGCGGCGACATTCAACATGTTGCGCAGCAGCGATCTGATCTGGAACTATGTCGTCAATCACTACCTGCTGGGGGAAGACTATCCGGCCTTCGACCTGCTGTTCTGGAATGGTGATGTTACCAACCTGCCCGCCAAGTGGCACGCGGCCTATCTGAAAAATTGCTATCGCGACAATCTGCTGGTCGAGCCCGATGCGCTGGAGGCCGATGGTACGCCGATCGACCTGCACTTGGTACAGACTCCCGCCTATGTCCAGGCGGGGAGAGAGGACCATATCGCCCCTCCCGAGAGCGTGTTCCGTATGCTGGACCAGCTGAGCGGGCCGGTGCAGTTCACGCTGGCGGGAAGCGGCCACATTGCCGGCGTGGTCAATCCTCCCGCTGCCAACAAGTATCAGTACTGGACAGGGCCGTCGGATGCTTCCTCGCTGGAGGACTTCGTGGCCAAGGCCGAGGAACATCCCGGCAGCTGGTGGCCCGACTGGTTCGGGTGGATCGAAGAACTGTCTGGAAAGAAGGTGAAAGCTACCGGTGTTCGAAAACCAGGCGGCAAGGCCAATCCCGCCATCGAAGATGCTCCAGGACGCTACGTCAGGATGCGCTAGGCACTCCCCTCAAAAAATTTATTGTGCGCTGCACAAAATTCGCTTGACTTCGCAGTTGCAATGTCTAATTTGTGCATTGCAACAAAAGCCCTGTTGGGCCGTTTTTGAAGCAAGCGAGGAATTATGGCTGATCCGAAGGACAATGAAGGCAGCGCCGAACAGGCCTATGCCGCTGCGGCGTCCGAATTGAAGCCCGATACCGCCGCAACCAAGGCTGAAGCCGCCACACCGGCTCCCGGCAAGGTTGAGGCAAAGGCAGCGAAAACGGTTGATAAGCCGAAGACCGCTCAGGCTGCGAAGAAAGCGCCAACCAGCAAGGTTGCCAAGAAGAAGTCCCCGGCCAAGAAGCCCGCCCCAGCCAAGGCAAAGGCAGCTTCCAAACCGGCAACAAAGAAAAAGACCGTCGCCAAGCGCAAGCCGGCGACTCGCAGGAAACCAGTTGCGGTCGCGAAGAAACCAGCTGCGAAGACCGAAGCAGCAAAAGATGCTCCGACCGTTATCGAATTGAAGGAAATGATCATGGCTACCAAGACCAAGGATTTCACAGAAATGATGAGCAAGTCCGTGAACGAAGCTGTGGCAGAAATGCAGGCCAAGGCACAGGAAGCTTACGACAAGGGCACCAGCATGGTTTCGGAAATGACCGAAGCCGCCAAGGGCAATGTCGAAGCCGTTGTGGAAAGCGGCAAGATCATGGCTGCCGGTGCACAGGACCTGGGCAAGACCTATGCTGACGAAGCCAAGGCCGCCTATGAAACGCTGACCGCTGACCTCAAGGACATGGCTGGCGTGAAGAGCCCGACCGAGCTTTTCCAGCTCCAGGGCAAGATCATGCGCCGTAACTTCGACGCGATGGTTGCATCTTCTTCCAAGAGCACCGAATCCGCGATGAAGCTTGCCAATGACGCTTTCGCGCCGATTTCGGCTCGCGTTAACCTCGCCGTTGAGAAGATCTCGAAGGCCGCCTGACGCTTAGGGCGAACATAATTCTCCTTGCCGGCTCTCTCCTCTCCCTTCCGGCAAGTCGATGAGCGGGCCGGGCAGATAATCTGCCTGGCCCGTTCTTGATTCTGCGTTAAGCATGATTTTTCTTTGGAGCATCTTGCACCCACTCGCGCTGATACGATATTCGGCCCGGCGATGAACCAAGTTTTGTACTATTCTTCCCCATATAGGGCGCAGCTTGTCGCGGCTCAGGCAGATGAGCCGGGCTCCGGTGATGATGGTGGGGGTGACGGCGAGGTTGGCTTGGCCACCAAGACCCAGGCGAAGACCAAGAAGCCCAGTCAATACAAGGTGCTGATGCTGAACGACGATTATACCCCGATGGAATTTGTCGTCATGGTCCTCAAGCGCTTTTTCAAGATGGACCTGGAACAGGCCACGCGCGTGATGTTGCACGTCCACCAGCGCGGTGTGGGCGTGTGTGGCATCTTTCCTTATGAGGTTGCAGAGACCAAGGTGAACCAGGTGATGGACTGCGCGCGCGAAAACCAGCACCCGTTGCAGTGCACACTGGAAGAGGCTTAGAGCGCGGGAATTGCGTAAGCTGCACCACATCGGGCATGACCTCGCCCGCAATCTTCGCTAAGGCCTGCTGAGTTAAGCATAAGTCGCCTTCGAGAAGCAGTTTGTCGAACTTCATCACTGCCACAGACCGCTATATCTTCCGGCTCGTGCTGGTGCCGATGATCGGCGTCTTTGTGCTCGCTGCCAGCCTGTTGCTGCTGGAAAAGATGCTGCGCCTGTTTGAATTCGTCTCGACCGAAGGCGGGCCAATCAATGTCGTGTTCGAGATGCTCCTCAACCTCATCCCCGAATATGCGGGATTGGCGATTCCGCTGGGGCTGATGCTGGGGGTCCTCTTCGCCTTCCGCAAGCTTGCAATATCGAGCGAGCTGGATGTGATGCGCGCGGTAGGCCTTTCTTACACGCGCTTGCTGCGGGTGCCCTACCTGATGACGCTTGCGCTCATGGCACTCAATTTTGCCATTGTCGGATATCTCCAGCCAAAGGCCCGTTTTGCTTATGAGGAGATGGAATTTGAGCTGAGATCAGGGGCACTTGGCGCTTCGATAAAGGTGGGCGAATTCAATACGATCGAAGATCGCATGGCGCTGCGGATAGAGGAAAGCCATGATGACGGTCGCGAGCTGCGCGGCATCTTTGCCCGACTTGCCGACGATAAGGATCAGGTACTTTCCATTTCGGCTCGATCGGGGCGTTTCCTGGCCAACAGGGAAGATCGCAACACAATCATATTGCGGTTGACCGATGGCACAATTGTCCACTCCGTGCCGAATGGAACCTCGCGCGTGCTTAGTTTCAGCCAGCATGACCTGCCGATCGATTTGCCCGCGCTGGAACGTTTCCGGGCGCGCGGGGAAGATGAACGCGAATACATCCTGCCCGAGCTTCTCGAGATCGGCTGGAGCCCCGAGGCGACACAGGAAGAGCGGACGGGCAGCCTGGCAAACTTCAATTACCGCATGGTGGAAGTGGTCATGATGATCATGCTGCCGTTGCTGGCGGTGGCGCTGGCGGTGCCTCCCAAGCGGTCCACATCGCCCTTGGGCATTTTCCTGTCGATCGTCATCGTGGTCGCCTATCACAAAGTCAACCAATATGGGGAAAGCGTTGCGCAATTGGGCAGGCTCGATCCATTCCTGGCGCTTTGGGGGCCATTTGCGATCCTTGCTTTATTGATATTCTGGATGTTCTACCGCATCGCCTTTGTGCCCGGTGGCCAGCCGATCGGCGCGCTGGAAAACCTCTTTGCCAAGCTGGTCAAACTGCTGAAGAAGCTGTTCCGCCGTGACAGACGCAGCGCTGGCAAGGCGACCGGAGCAACGAAGGACAACGCTTTTGCTGCTTGATTTCTTTCCTTCGCGACGGCTGACTTTCTATCTCGCCAAGCTGTTCGTGACGCGCATCCTGGCCATGCTGATCATGCTGGTGCTGGTGCTGCTGGCGCTCGACCTGTTGGGCCGAACCGGCGACATCCTGGCCTATCCCGGTAATGGGGAGGCGGAGCTGTGGAAATATGCCAGCCTGCGCGCGCCGCAGCTGATCCAGACCTTCCTCCAGCATTCGGTCTTGCTGGCCACAATCTTTACGCTCGCCGGCCTGAACCAGAATTCGGAAGTGACCGCGATGAAGGCGGCAGGCATGTCTGCCCATCAGATCCTGGCCCCCTTGCTGTTGACGGCATTGGCGGTTGCGGTGATCAGTTTTGCCTTCAACGAGCGTGTCGTCACCCGCGCCACGGCAACGCTCAAGGCATGGCAGGATGTCGAATACGGGCCTATCCCGGAAGATTCCGGCGCTCGCAGCAATGTCTATCTCAACGATGGCAATGATGTGCTGATGGCCCGATCCTTGAGCGGTTCCGGCGCTGACACTGTGATGACCGAGGTCAGTTTCTACAGCCGCGATGATGCAGGCATGATCACTCGGCAA
>CAJXLD010000183.1 GCA_913055595.1 uncultured Altererythrobacter sp. | reverse complement strand
ACCGATTAGGTCTCTTCGACCGACCGTGCTAGGAACGAGTCGCTGACGTCGAAATTTGCGACGGACTTCGAGTTTTGCCGACCGCCGTCTGCCCTTTTGGCCCCGGCGTTAAACAGACGACGACTTCCATTCATCGGACGATTTAAAGCATTGCCTTTGCACAGTTTCGTGCACGGGAAAACGACGTTCATGAAAGGAACGCTCATGTCTAAAGTAGGCACTGTAAAATTCTTCAATACCGACAAGGGCTATGGTTTCATCCAGCCCGACGATGGTTCTGCCGATAGTTTCGTTCATATTTCGGCCGTTCAGGCCGCAGGAATGCAGACGCTCGATAAGGAGCAACGCCTGAACTACGAGGTGGAAACAGGAAGAAATGGCAAGGAAAGCGCCGTCAATCTTTCGGCTGCCGATTGATCATTCCGTATGGGTGCGTCGGTACGCTGGCGCATCCATGCACTGACCTTCACTTGGAGAAAAACTGATGGCCGACACTTACGAGGCTTGCTGCGAACGTGCCGATGTCGCTGCGGCCGCCGCCAAAAAGGCGACTTTGGAGAACGTGCGCGAACGCGAATTGCGCGCCGAAAGGACATGGCGAAGCCTCGCCAACAAGGCGCAGGCGGTTGCCGAACAACGTGAAAGGCTCATGCGTGAAAAAGCAGAGCAATAGGTCGTAAAGGTCGACACAATTGCGGGGCACGATTCGATGAAATTGTGTCGAAAACTGCCGAAAAGGACGAACGTCCGCTTCCCATCTGTGGACGACTCCCTTGCGTAGATGTTCAACACCTACCCTGGCACATAGATGCCGCCGGGGGGGGCAACCCATCACCCAATAGCAGCCTTCGCTCAATCAGAACCTGTTGTCCTTCGGGAACCCCTGCGGCGGCAGGCGTCCGGCGGCGCCGCGGGCGACCTTCCACATGTGGATTTCCGGTTCGGTGCGCGTGCGTCCCGTCTCGCCGCCCATTGTCCAGCTGAGGCCGTCCTCGAGCTTGAACGTGGTAGCATCGGACAGGCCGCCATCGCGATAGCGTTGCAGCGTCACGCCCTGTCCACGCGTCATCACCGGCATCTCGTCGAGCGCGAACACCACCAGCTTGCGGTTCTCGCCCACCACGGCGACATGGTCATGCTCGGGCGCTATCGGCCGCACGGTGACGAGCCTGGCATCGCCCTTGAGGTTCACCACCTGGCGCCCCTTGCGCGTTTCGGCCAGCAATTCATCGGTCACTGCGACAAAGCCCTTGCCGATACTGGAGGCGAGCAGGAGCTGCTTGTCCTTGGCATGCACCACCATGGCGACGATCTGCGCGCTCGCCTCGATATCGAGCGTGTTGCGCACCGGTTCGCCAAATCCGCGCGCGCCGGGCAGCTTGTCCGCTCCCAGTGTGAAGAAGCGCCCGTCATCGGCGGCGAGCAGGATCTTGTCAGTGGTCTGGCAATGGACGGCGAAGGCCGCTTCGTCGCCTTCCTTGTATTTGAAATCGCCGCAACCATCGGCGCCCAGATCGAAGTGGCCCTTGGCTGCGCGGACCCAGCCCTTTTTCGAGAGGATCACCGTCACCGGCTCCTTCTCGATCATGGCGTCCATGCTGAATTCCACCGTAGGCGCGGCTTCCTCTATCGCGGTGCGGCGCGCGCCAAGTGCGGTATCCTCGCCATATTCCTTGCGCAGCGCGGCAAGGTCCCGCTTCAAGCGCGTGCGCTGGCGCGCGGGTGAGGCGAGCAGCTTCTCCAGCTCCTCCTGCTCCGCAAGCAGGTCGGTCTTCTCCTGCCGCAGCTGCATTTCCTCCAGCTTGCGCAAGCTGCGCAGCCGCATATTGAGGATCGCTTCGGTCTGCCGGTCGGTCAGGCCGAATTCCGCCATCATCACCGGCTTTGGCTCATCCTCGGTCCGGATGATCTCGATCACGCGGTCGAGATTGAGAAAGGCGATGATATAGCCTTCGACCAGTTCCAGCCGTGCGGCGATCCTCTCCAGCCGGTGCTGTGTGCGGCGCTGGAGGATGTCAATCTGGCTGATGATCCAGTTCTGCAACAGCTCCTTCAGCCCCATCACCATCGGTGTGCGTGTGGCATCGAGCACGTTGAGGTTGAGGCCGAAGCGGGTTTCAAGATCGGTGAGCTTGTAGAGCGATTCCTTGAGCAGCTCGGGATCGACATTGCGGCTGCGCGGGACGAGGACGATGCGGATCTGCTCGTCGCTCTCGTCGCGCACATCCTCGAGGATCGGCAGCTTCTTGTCGCTGATCGCCTGCGCGATCTGCTCGATCAGCTTGCCCTTGGGTACCTGGTAGGGAACTTCGGATATGACGAGCTGGTATCCGCCGCCCTTCTGCCGTTCGATACCGGCATTGCGGTCCGCCTCATTGTCTGCCTCCGCAGCGTAGAAACGCCCGCGGACACGGAAGCTGCCGCGCCCGGTCTCATAGGCCTGCGAAATGGCATCGGCGCTATCGACTATCAGCCCGCCGGTGGCAAAGTCCGGCCCATGGAACACGCCCATCAGCTCTTCATGGGTGACGTCCTTGTTGAACAGCACCAGCTCCGCTGCATCGATGACTTCGGCGACATTGTGGCTGGGAATGCTGGTCGCCATGCCAACGGCAATGCCGCTGGCGCCATTAGCGAGCAGGTTGGGAAAGATGCCGGGGAAGATCGTCGGCTCTTCTTCCTCGTTGTTATAGGTGGGAACGAAGTCGACCGTGCCCTCGTCAAGCCCCTCCATCAGCAGCATGGCGGTGCGCGTCAGGCGGCATTCGGTGTAGCGCGCGGCGGCGGCATTATCGCCGTCGATATTGCCGAAATTGCCCTGCCCCTCGACGAGCGGGTAGCGCATGGCGAACGGCTGGGCGAGGCGCACCATCGCATCGTAAAGCGCAGCATCACCGTGCGGATGGTACTTGCCCATTACATCGCCGACCACACGGGACGATTTCTTGAAGGTACTGTCGGGCGAGAGGCGCAATTGCCGCATGCCCCACAGGATACGGCGGTGGACCGGCTTCAACCCGTCGCGCAGGTCGGGCAGCGAACGCGCGGTAATCGTGGAAAGGGCATAGACCAGATAGCGTTCGGACAATGCGCTGTCGAAAGGCGCATCGACAATGGCGTCGAACGGATCTTTGTCGTCTTCAGTGGTGGACATGGGCTCGCCCTATCACCGGCGTGGCGGGGTCACCAGCGAGCAATTCGATAATATCAACACCTCACGTCGCGGCACCCGATTTGGCTAATCAACTGTTGCGCGTCACCACATAGGACTCGTCATTGAACCATAGCGCGCCGTGCTTTTGCAGGACTTCGCGCGTTGCATCGAGATAGGTGGAACTAGTCATGGCTTCGGCCAGTCGCTCGTCCTCAATTTGCGCGACATAGGTGGCGGCGTTCCAGGCAGCGAGCAGCGTCGAGGTGCCGATCCTCGTGTCTTGCGCCTCGATCTCATCCGGCAGCGTATGCATGTCGTAACGGAAGAGCGCCTGATGATCGGGCAGCGGATCGAATGTGAAGCGAACAGCATCCTCGCCCAGCGCCTCGCTGGTGGCGGCGAGCAACTCCCGTCTGTGGCAGGTGAAAGGGTCTTCTTGCGGCCAGACCTTCTGGACGATTTCCAGCGCCGGATCCCCGCCTGCAGAATGGATGCCGAGCAACCGCCCGCCCACACCCAATGCACGGGCCAGTGGAGCCAGCACGCGGCTCGCCTTGAAGCTGGTTTCGGCGCGCAAGCGAAAGGGCTGGCTGGCGAGCACGAGATCGAAATCGGCTACGGCCTTGCCCTCACGCGGGATCACCTGGTCGAGCAGGAAGCGGCAATCCTTGCGATAGAGGACGATCACCGTGGGCGTTTCGGGCACCAGCACGCCGCTCTTCTCATTGAAACGCGTGCGCCAGTGCTCGGCCATGAAGTGGTGCAGCTCGTGGATCTGCCGTTCGAAATCCGCGGCTGTCGATCCTTCCAGCGCCACTTCGCGCCACACTATGCGCTGTCCCGCACGCGCCTTCAACCACGGCGCATTCGCATAGGGCAGGTTGGTCACTGCCAGCACCGTTTCGGGATGTTCGAAGAACCGGTCCGGCATCTTGTCCAGCGTGAGGCGGATATCCTCCAGGCTGATTTCCTTAGCCGCGATGTAGAGAGGCAACCGTTCGTACCGGCTGTGCATGACGCGCAGGAAGCGGGAGAGGACAGTGCCGTCCCCCACGCCTGCATCGAAGAAGCGCAGCGCGGGCGGACTGGGATTGATGGCCTGCAATTCCTGGGCGAGCCGCTGCGCCACCACCCACTTTTCCGAGCAGGTGTTGACGAACATCAGGTATTTTTGCCGGTTATCGTAGAACCGGAAGTCCTCCTTCATGCGCCCCTCCCTGGCCTAAGCGCTAACTCCCCTGCATATCATGGCTTTCGCGCGGGATGCGAATTTCCAGTCCGTCGAGTTCCTCGGTCAGGAGTATCTGGCAGGACAGGCGGCTTGTGGCGTGCAAATCCGCGGCCAAGTCGAGCATGTCCTCCTCGTCCTCGCTGGCGTCCGGTAGCTTCGCGTACCATTCCTTGCCCACGATGACGTGACAGGTGGAACAGGCCATCTGCCCCTCGCATGTGCCCTCGAGCGGCATGCCTGCAGCCTGCGCCACTTCGAGCAGGCGATCCCCCGCATTGGCCTCTGCCTCGACCTTTTCGCCTTGGCGCGTGATGAAATGAATCTTGATGGTCTTACCCCTGGCTGTTCGCGGCGGAGATAATGGAATGCGCCGCCTCTTCAAGCTGTTCGATGGTGGTGTAGCGTCCGAAACCCAGGCGGATGGAGCTTTTCGCCTCCGCATCGCTGAGTCCGAGCGCGCGCAGCACGTGACTCGGCCGTCCCGATCCGCTGGCGCATGCCGATCCGGCCGAAAACATGACGTTGCGGCAATCGCTCATCAGCCTAGCGACATCCAATCCGTCCCGACGAATATTGAGATTGCCGTGCCAGCGCTGTTCGGCGCTGCCATTGAGCGTCCAGCCGTCGAAAAGTTCCAGCGCGCGGTTCCACAGTGTTTCGACATGGGCGGCATCGTCCTCGCGACGCTCCAGCGCCAGCTTGGCCGCAGCTCCAAAGCCGGCACACAGCGCCGGGCTGAGCGTGCCAGAGCGCAAACCCTGCTCCTGCCCCCCGCCGGTGATCTGCGGTTCAAGCTTGATCCCGTCGCGCACCCACAATGCGCCGATCCCCTTGGGGCCATGCAGCTTGTGCGCGGAGATGGCGATCATGTCCGCTTGGGCCACCTCGATCTTGCCGGCTGCCTGCACCGCGTCGCAGAGTAGCAGGGCATCCCTCGCACGCGCCCGCTCTTGCCAATCGGCAATAGGCTGGATCGTGCCGATCTCATTATTCACCTGCATCACCGCGATGAGCGCAACATCCTCCGGCAGGTCGCCATCGAGCGC
>CAJXLD010000182.1 GCA_913055595.1 uncultured Altererythrobacter sp. | reverse complement strand
AATGGCAACTACGCCATGGGCATCAAGGAGCAGATCATCTTCCCGGAGATCAGCTACGACAAGATCGAGAAGGTGCGCGGTATGGATATTATCGTGACCACCACCGCAAAGACCGACGAAGAAGCACGCGAATTGCTGCGTCAGTTCGGTTTCCCGTTCCCGGCCGAAGCAGCCGAAGAAAAGGAAGCGGCGTAAGCCGCGCCAGGAGAGCTTAAGTCCAATGGCGAAACTGAGTTCCATCAACAAGAACGAGAAGCGCAAGCGCCTCGTCAAGAAGTACGCAAACCAGTACGCACGTCTGAAGGCAATTGCCGACGATGAATCGCTCGATGAAACCGAGCGTCTCATGGCACGCCTGAAGATGGCCGAGATTCCGCGCAACGCGAATCCGACCCGTGTACGTAACCGCTGCACCACCACCGGCCGCCCGCGCGGCTATTACCGTAAGTTCGGGCTTTGCCGCATCGAACTCCGCGATCTGGCCAACAAGGGCTTGATCCCGGGCGTAACCAAGTCGAGCTGGTGAGGATCTGAATTATGGCTATGACCGATCCCCTGGGTGATATGCTCACCCGCATCCGCAACGGCCAGCAGGCGAAGAAGGATTCCGTCCTTTCGCCGGCTTCCAAGCTGCGTGCGAACGTTCTCGAAGTGCTCCAGCGCGAAGGCTACATCCGTGGCTATAGCGAGGATGAGACCGGCGCGCACAAGGCACTGCGGATCGAACTGAAATATTTCGAAGGCGAGCCTGCCATCAAGCATGTTGCTCGCGTCTCCAAGCCGGGCCGCCGCGTCTATTCGGGTTCCAAGGAACTGCCGATCGTTCGCAACGGCCTTGGCATCACCATCGTCTCGACGCCCAAGGGTGTGCTTTCCGACGCGGAAGCCCGCACAGAGAACGTCGGCGGCGAAGTGCTTGCGGAGGTGTTCTGATGAGCCGTATCGGTAAGAAGCCGGTTGCCATCCCGAATGGCGTTACCGCGCAGATCGAAGAAGGCACGCTCAGCGTGAAGGGACCCAAGGGCACCCTTTCCATGGGCCTGTCGGACCTCGTCGAATACAAGATCGAAGGTGACGAGATCACCGTGACGCCGGCCAACGATACCAAGCGCGCCCGTTCCTATTGGGGCATGCAGCGCACGCTGGTGTCGAACCTGGTTGAAGGCGTTACCGAAGGTTACTCCAAGGTGCTCGAGATCAACGGTGTTGGTTATCGTGCGCAGGCACAAGGCAAGAAGCTCAAGTTGCAGCTTGGCTTCAGCCACGATGTCGACCTGGATGTGCCCGAAGGCATCGAAGTGAAGACCCCTGACCAGACCACGGTCGAAGTCAGCGGCATCGACAAGCAGATGGTCGGTCAGTTCGCTGCCGAAATCCGCGAATGGCGCAAGCCCGAGCCCTACAAGGGCAAGGGCGTGAAGTATCGCGGCGAATATATCTTCCGCAAGGAAGGGAAGAAGAAGTAAGATGGCAAAGCTCTCTCTCTTTGAACGTCGCCGCCGCCGTGTGCGCACCGCGATCAAGAAGCGTTCCGGCGACAAGCCGCGCCTCTCCGTGCACCGCACCGGTCGCCACATCTATGCGCAGATCATCGATGACGGCGAGGGCCGCACCGTTGCTGCCGCTTCGACGCTGGGTGGCAAGTCCTCCGGCGCCAATGTCGATGCTGCTGCGAAGGTGGGCAAGGATATTGCCGCTGCCGCCAAGAAGGCTGGTGTGACCACTGTCGTGTTCGATCGCGGCGGGTTCCTGTTCCATGGCCGCGTCAAGGCGCTGGCCGATGCCGCCCGCGAAGGCGGGCTGGAGTTCTGATAATGGCTGACAAGAAGAAAACCGAAGAAGCTGCAGCGACCGAGGAAAACAAGGTCGAAGAAGCAACGGAAGCTGCTGCCGCTCCGGCTGAGGCCGAAGCCGCGCCTGCCGAGGAAGCTGCTGCACCGGCGGAAGCCGAAGCTGCGCCTGCAGAGGACGCTCCCGCTGCCGAGGAAGCTCCCGCCGCTGAAGCAGCACCAGCTGCCGAAGAGGCTCCTGCTCCCGAACAGCGTCGTGGCCGTGGCCGCGGTGGCCGTGATGGCGAGCGTGGTGGTCGTGGCCGCGGGCGTGGTCGGGACGATCGTCGCGGCCGTGGCGGTGACGATGATGGTGGCGAAGAGCTGATCGAAAAGCTCGTTCACATCAACCGCGTTGCCAAGGTGGTGAAGGGCGGCAAGCGCTTCGGATTTGCCGCGCTGGTCGTGGTGGGTGACGGCAAGGGCCGCGTCGGCTTCGGCCACGGCAAGGCGCGCGAAGTGCCCGAAGCCATCAACAAGGCCACCGCTGCCGCCAAGAAGAAGATGATCCGCGTTCCTCTGAAGGAAGGTCGTACCCTCCATCATGACGGCCGTGGCCATTTCGGCGCCGGCAAGGTGAATGTCCGTTCTGCGCCTGCGGGTACCGGCATCATCGCCGGCGGTCCGATGCGTGCCGTTTTCGAAAGCCTGGGCGTCGCCGACGTGGTGACCAAGTCCATCGGCACTTCGAACCCCTACAACATGATCCGCGCCACCTTCGACGCGCTGGTGAACCAGACTTCGCCGAAGTCTGTCGCCCAGCGTCGTGGCAAGAAGGTTGCCGACCTGCTGGGTCGGGGCGGCGCGAATGAGGCGGAGGCTGAAGCCGACGCCGCAGCTATTGCGGAGTAAGTCACATGGCTGCCAAGAAGACTATCAAGATCAAGCAGGTCGGTTCGCCGATCCGCCGTCCGGAAAGCCAGCGCAAGATCCTCATCGGTCTTGGCCTCAACAAGATGCACAAGGTTGTTGAGCTGCAGGATACGCCGGAAGTGCGTGGTGCCATCAAGAAGGTGCCGCACATGGTGGAGATTGTGGGCTGACCTAGGGTGAGCTCCCGCGAAGGCGGGAGCCTCCTGCAAGAGGTCCCTGCCTTCGCGGGGACTCACATTTTCAGCGCGAACAAAAGCGAAAGCGAGTGCACATTATGAAACTTACAGATCTCCGCGACAATCCCGGTGCCCGCAAGGGCCGTATTCGCGTCGGCCGTGGTATCGGCTCTGGCAAGGGCAAGACCGGTGGGCGTGGCCAGAAGGGTCAGAAGAGCCGTTCCGGCGTCGCCATCAAGGGCTTTGAAGGCGGCCAAATGCCGCTGCACATGCGCCTGCCGAAGCGCGGCTTCAACAACCCGTTTGGCAAGGACTATGCCGAGGTCAATATCGGCATGGTGCAGAAGCTGATCGACGCCAAGAAGCTCGACGCCAAGAAGGTCGTCGATCACGAGGCGTTGAAGGCTGCCGGTGTTGCTCGTGGCGGCAAGGACGGCGTCCGCTTGCTCGGCAAGGGCGACCTAAAGACCAAGGTCTCCTTCAAGGTGGCTGGCGCTTCCAAGGGCGCCGTAGCCGCAGTCGAGAAGGCTGGCGGTTCGGTCGAACAGACCGCAGCCAAAGCCGAAGCTGCCGAATAATAGGAAAAAGGGGGCGCACGGGTTCGACATCGGGCCCATGCGTCCCTATCTATCCTTCCTGAGCCGGGGAGGGTCCGGCGTTTTGACCAGGATTAAGACGTTCCAATGGCATCACGCGCCGATAATATCGCAAGCTCGCTGAGCTTTTCCAACTTCAGCCAGGCGACCGAACTGCGCCAGCGTATCTGGTTTACCATCGGTGCGCTGATCGTGTTCCGCTTCCTCAGCTTCATTCCGCTTCCGGGCGTGAACCCGCTGATCCTGGAAGACCTGTATGACCAGGTGCAGGGCGGCATCCTCGATATTTTCAACACCTTCTCTGGCGGCTCGCTGGAGCGCATGAGCCTGATCGCGCTGGGCGTGATGCCCTATATCACCGCCTCCATCGTCATTCAGCTGGCTGCATCGTTGCACCCCTCGCTGATGGCGCTGAAGAAGGAAGGCGAAGCAGGGCGCAAGAAGCTCAACCAATATACGCGTTACGGCACAGTCTTCCTTTGCGCCATCCAGGGTTGGTTCCTCGCTTCGGGCCTTGAAGCCTATGGCGCGCAAAGCGGCCTGCAAGCGGTAGTGCAGCCGGGCTACATGTTCCGCGTTGGCGCCGTGATCAGCCTGATCGGCGGAACGATGTTCCTGCTGTGGTTGGGTGAGCAGATCACCTCGCGTGGTATCGGTAACGGCGTTTCTCTAATCATCATGGCTGGCATCGTCGCGCAGTTCCCGACTTTTACCTCGAACATGTTCAGCGGCTATTCCGAAGGGTCGATCGGCACTGGCACCGTTGTCGGCGTCCTGCTGATGGTTGTGGTGCTGATCGTTGGCATCTGTTTCATGGAGCGTGCGCAGCGGCGCCTTCTGATCCAGTACCCCAAGCGCGCTACGCAGCATGGTGGCATGCAGGCAGATCGTTCACACCTGCCCTTGAAGCTCAATACGGCCGGCGTGATCCCGCCGATCTTCGCCAGTTCGCTCTTGCTTCTGCCGCTGACGATCAGCCAGTTTGCCGGTAATTCTGTGCAGACTGACAGCATGTTCTACAACGTGATCCAGACGCTGAACCAGTATCTCGCGCCGGGGCAGCCGCTCTATCTGGGACTTTACGCCGTTGGCATTATCTTCTTCTGCTTCTTCTACACCGCCGTGGTCTTCAACCCTGAGGACACAGCCGAGAACTTGAAGAAGAACGGCGGCTTCATCCCGGGCATCCGTCCGGGTAAGCGGACAGCCGAATATCTCGACTACGTGCTGACCCGCATCACCGTGGTCGGTGCGATCTACCTCACCATCGTCTGCGTCGTGCCCGAATGGGGCCTGCGGCAGACGGGCTTCACCCTGTTCCTGGGCGGTACCAGCCTGCTGATCGTGGTGAACGTGACGGTGGATACAATCAGCCAAATTCAGTCGCACCTGCTGGCGCACCAGTATGGCGATTTGATCAAGAAGGCTAAACTCAAGGGGCGCATGCGCTAATCGGCGCAGCAATTTCCGGAACCGGGGAGCTTCGGGCACATGAACATCATCCTTCTGGGGCCTCCGGGCGCGGGCAAGGGAACGCAGGCAAATATGCTGGTTGAGCATCATGGTATGCGCCAGCTTTCGACCGGTGACATGCTGCGCGCTGCCGTAAAAGCGGAAACGCCAGTCGGCCTCGAGGCCAAAGCTGTGATGGAACGTGGTGAACTCGTCTCCGACGAGATCGTGTCCGCCCTAATCGATGCCGAGCTTGCTGCCATGGGCGAGGGCACGGGCGCGATCTTCGACGGCTATCCACGCACCGAGGCGCAAGCGGTGTCGCTGGACGAATTGCTCGCCAAACACGGCCGCAGTCTCGATCATGTGATCGAGTTAGGCGTGGATGAAGATGCGTTGGTGGAACGTATCGTGGGTCGCTTCACCTGCGCCAATTGCGGTGAAGGCTATCATGACAGCTACAAGCAGCCGCAGGTGGAAGGCACTTGCGACAAATGCGGCTCTACCGAATTCAAGCGCCGCAAGGACGATAATGAGGAAACCGTGCGAACGCGCATGGCCGAATATCGCGCCAAGACCGCGCCGATCCTTCCCTATTATG
>CAJXLD010000181.1 GCA_913055595.1 uncultured Altererythrobacter sp. | reverse complement strand
TTCGCGGGTAGATGGCATGGCTTCGATCGGTGATGTCACTGCAGCCATCGAGAAGGTCTTGCGCGGCTGAACCGAAGCTCGCGCCCATCTCATATCCGGTTCGGGCGCCCGGCGGACTGGCGTATCTTATCTGTCGAAAATGGCATCGGGGTCGACTGAGTTTTGACCTTATGGGCCAAAGGCGCTATAAGCTCTACCAGAGAGACATATGAAAGAGGCGTGGGAATTTTCCTGCGGCTCCTTTGTGTGCTTGACGTGAGGGGCGAATCGCCTTACTTGCGCTCTTCCATTCGTTTAATCGGAAACCGGTCCGGCAGGCGGCAGCCATCCTTGCGCGCCATCCGGACTTATTGTCGTTCAGGCAGGGTCTTCGAAAGAACGGTGAGGATCAACGCTATGAGATAGGGGCAGATGCCCCTGTGGAGCAGGAGATTTAAGTGGCTCGTATTGCCGGGGTAAACATCCCCACCAACAAGCGCGTTATCGTGGCGCTGACTTATATCCACGGTATCGGCGCAACTTCGGCCAGGAAGATTGCCGACAAGCTGGGTATCGATCATTCCCGCCGTGTGCAGGACCTGACCGATGCTGAAGTCCTTCAGATCCGCGAGACCATCGACGCCGAATATTCGGTGGAAGGTGATCTTCGTCGCGATACTGCGATGAACATCAAGCGCCTGATGGACCTGGCCTGCTATCGCGGCCTGCGTCATCGCAAGGGCCTGCCCGTTCGCGGTCAGCGCACCCACACCAACGCCCGCACCCGCAAGGGCAAGGCCAAGCCGATCGCCGGCAAGAAGAAGTAAGCGCTTCAGCGCCCTTCCTTCTTCGTCGAGATAAAGAGGAATACGAGATATGGCACGCGAACCAGGCCGCGTAAGGCGTCGCGACAAAAAGAACATTTCGAGCGGTGTTGCCCACGTCAACGCCAGCTTCAACAACACCATGATTACCATCACCGATGCTCAGGGCAATGCGATCAGCTGGTCCTCTGCTGGCATGATGGGCTTCAAGGGTAGCCGCAAGTCGACCCCTTATGCCGCCCAGGTGGCTGCGGACGATGCCGGCAAGAAGGCAGCCGAACACGGCGTCCGTACCCTCGAAGTCGAGATCAAGGGTCCGGGCTCGGGTCGCGAAAGCGCTCTTCGCGCGCTGCAGGCGGTGGGTTTCACCATCACCAGCATCCGCGACGTGACACCGATCCCGCATAACGGCGTACGCCCGTCAAAGCGTCGTCGCGTCTGATCGAACCTGCCGCGCGATTGGCCAAGAGCTCAGGACAATCGCAAACAGTCATTCGCATCGGCCGCGGCGTCAAAAACGCCCGCGGCCTTTGCCGCCAAAATAAAACCTTTAGGGGAAGTCCATGTCCGTCAACATGAAGAACTGGCAGGAACTCAAGAAGCCCAACAGCCTTGAAATCAAGGAAGGCGGCGACAAGAAGCGCAAGGCGACCTTCGTCGCCGAACCGCTCGAACGTGGTTATGGCCTTACACTGGGCAACGCCCTGCGCCGTGTGCTGCTCGCCAGCCTCCAGGGTGCCGCCATCACCTCGATCAAGATCGAGAACGTGCTGCACGAATTCTCGTCTCTCGCCGGCGTGCGCGAAGACGTGACCGATATCGTGCTCAACGTGAAGCAGATTGCGCTGAAGATGGAAGGCGAGGGTGCCAAGCGCCTGCAGCTCTCGGCTACCGGTCCTGCCGAAGTGAAGGCAGGCGACATTGCCGTTTCCGGCGATATCGAAGTGATGAACCCCGAGCTGGTGATCTGCCATCTGGACGAGGGCGCCACGCTCAACATGGAACTGACCGCCGATACCGGTAAGGGCTATGCTCCTGCTGTGGCCAACCGTCCGGCCGATGCGCCGATCGGCCTGATCCCGGTGGACTCGCTCTACTCGCCGATCAAGCAGGTCAGCTACAAGGTCGAGAATGCGCGCGTCGGCCAGGAACTTGACTTCGACAAGCTTTCGCTGACCGTCGAGACCGATGGCACCGTCACTCCTGAGGACGCCGTGGCCTATGCCGCGCGCATCCTGCAGGACCAGCTGACACTGTTCGTCCATTTCGAAGACGGTATTCCGCAGCCGCAGAGCGCCATGATTGGCGTTGCCGCGCAGCCGGAAGAAAGCGACACCAACCAGCTCAACCGTTACCTGCTCAAGAAGGTGGACGAGTTGGAACTGTCGGTACGCTCGGCCAATTGCCTCAAGAACGACAACATCATCTACATCGGCGACCTGGTACAGAAGACCGAAGCCGAGATGCTGCGCACGCCGAACTTCGGCCGCAAGTCGCTCAACGAGATCAAGGAAGTGCTGTCTTCCATGGGCCTGCGTCTGGGCATGGACATCCCCGGATGGCCGCCTGAGAACATCGAGGAAATGGCCAAGAAGCTGGAGCAGGAACTGCTCGGCTAAGCCAGAAGGTGAGTCCCCGCGAAGGCGGGGACCTGCCTCGGCCTAGTGCCAAATGGAAAGAGGTCCCCGCCTTCGCGGGGACTCACTATGGGGAAAGGGTGGCTCCCCCAAATGCCACCGGGATCGGGGTACCTGATACGGCCCCCATACGAACGGAGTAAAGAATATGCGTCATGGTATTTCCGGCCGTAAGCTCTCTCGCAAGAGCGGTCACCGCAAGGCCCTGTTCCGCAACATGGCTGCCGCGCTGATCAAGCACGAGCAGATCACCACCACCACGGCCAAGGCCAAGGAACTGCGGCCCTATGTCGAAAAGCTGATCACGCTGGCCAAGCGTGGCGGCCTTTCCAACCGCCGCCTGGCACAATCGCGCCTGCTCGACGAGACACAGCTCAAGAAGCTCTTCGACGTCCTGGCTGAGCGTTATGCTGACCGTGATGGTGGCTACACCCGCGTGATCAAGGCCGGCTACCGAGCATCTGATGCAGCTCCCATCGCGATCATCGAACTGGTCGATCGTGACGAGGAGGCCAAGGGGCAGGACAGCGGCCCGGTGATGACCGACGATTTCGAAGACGCGTAAGCCGCGCCTTCAAGCGAACACGAAAACGGGTCGTTCCACAGCGGAACGGCCCGTTTTTCTTTGTCATTGCCGCGCTCGCTATGGCTGCTATCGCTCGGAGCATGAACGCTCCCCAATATCCCGAAACACGCCGCGGTGACGTTGTGGAAACGCTCTTCGGCGAAGAGATTGCTGATCCCTATCGCTGGCTCGAAGAAGATGTCCGCAACAGCGATGAGGTCGCTGATTGGGTCACCCGCCAGAATGCGGTGACGGACGAATATCTCGAACAGCTGCCTGCGCGGCCTTGGTTCCGCAAGCGTGTGGGCGAATTGTTCGATTTCGAGCGCTTCTCCACCCCCTACCAGCGCGGTGGACGCTATTTCTACACGCACAACTCGGGCCTGCAGAACCAGAGCCCACTCTTTGTTCGCGAGGGGCTGGAGGGCGAACAGCGCCTGCTGATCGATCCCAATGACTGGGCCGAGGATGGTGCCACCGCGCTGTCGGGCTGGTTGCCGTCCCCAGATGGCTCGAAGCTGCTCTACAGCGTGCAGGATGGCGGAAGTGACTGGCGTATCCTGCGTGTACTTGATGTCACCACAGGGGATATCTTCGCTGACGAAATCCGCTGGGTGAAGTTCACCGGTCTTGCATGGGTAGAGGAGGAGGGCTTCCTCTATTCGCGCTTCCCTGAACCGGAGAAAGGCGAGGACTTCCAGGCGCTCAACTACAACCAGGCGATCTATTTCCACCGTCTCGGGACGCAGCAGGAAGCGGACGAACTGGTCTATGCGACGCCCCAAACTCCCGAAGTCGGCCATAGCGCCAGTGTCACCAGCGACGGGCGTTGGGCTATCATCACCAGTCACAAGGGCACGGACGCGCGCTACGAAGTGCATACGATAGACCTAGCCGCGCGCGAGACTTTGGGTTGGAAGGCGCGCGAGCTGGTGCCCGGCTTCGACGATTCATGGAGCGCGGTCGACAGCATTGGTGGCAGGATCTTGTTCGTTTCCAACAAGGATGCACCGCTCTATCGCGTCATGGCCATCGACCTCGATGCAGAGTTACCTGCATGGGAAGAGGTGGTGTCCGAGGCCGACCAACCCATCGACGGTGCCTCCATCATTGGCGACAAGCTCGTGCTTTCCTATTTGCAGGATGCGAGCTCAGTAGCGCGGATCTTCACGCTGGACGGTGTCGCAGCGGGCGAGGTCGAACTTGGCGGTATTGGCAGTGTGGGCGGCTTCTCCGGCCAACCGGGCGACCCGGAGACCTTCTACAGCTTCACCAGTTTCAACCGCCCACCGACCATCTACCGGCTCGACATGGCAACGGGAGAGCGCAGCATTTTCGCTGCACCCGTATTGGTTTTCGATCCCGATGCATTCGCGGTCGAGCAGCGCTTCTACGAGAGCAAGGATGGCACGCGCGTGCCCATGTTCATCATGCGTCGCCGCGATATTGCGACAAGCGGGCAGGCGGTGCCGACGCTGCTCTACGGCTATGGCGGTTTCGACATCTCGCTGACGCCAAGCTTCTCCGCCAGTCGCATGGCTTGGGTGGAGGCGGGCGGCGCCTTTGTCGTGGCGAACCTTCGCGGCGGCGGCGAGTACGGCAAGGCTTGGCACGATGCCGGGCGTCTCGCCAACAAGCAGAACGTGTTTGACGACTTTGTCGCCGCGGGCGAGTTCCTGATCGAAGAAGGGATCACGTCAGCGGACGGGCTTGCGATACAGGGCGGTTCCAACGGCGGTTTGCTGGTGGGCGCAGTCGCCAACCAGAGGCCGGACCTCTTCGCTGCGGGCAATGCCGCCGTGGGCGTAATGGACATGCTGCGATTCGACCGCTGGACTGCAGGCCGTTATTGGGTGGACGATTACGGCTATCCCGACCGCGAGGAGGATTTCCGTACCCTGCGCTCCTATTCTCCGCTGCACAACATACAGCGCGGTACGGACTATGCCGCGCTACTGGTGACCACGGCGGATACGGATGACCGCGTCGTGCCGGGGCACAGCTTCAAATATATTGCGGCACTGCAGGAAGCTGGGCTGGGAAACCGTCCGCAACTGATCCGCATTGAGACCCGCGCAGGCCACGGATCGGGCAAACCCACCGACAAGGCCATTGCCGAGGCGGCGGACATTATGGGATTTCTGGCCTTCTGGACGGGGCTCGACGTGCCTGACCAGTTGTTAAGATAACTAATAACTTTTCTGAACATCAGCTAACGCGCGAGTTCAGCGTCGCATCACGCCGAATCGCTTAGACCTGCTCTCATCGATGGCAATCGCGCCATTGCGGATTTGAGAGGAGAAGCCCCATGAAGCCCATTTCCAAAGCCCTTGTCGGGACAGTCGCAGCTGGCGCAATGGCCATGGCATCGGCAACTCCTGCCTTTGCCAATGATCGTCACCGTGATCGCGGAATCGATGCCGGTGATGTTATCGCTGGCGCGCTGATCCTGGGCGGCATCGCTGCCATCGCTTCAGCCGTGGATAATGACCGTGACCGCTATGACAGACGCTATCGCGACCGCGACTACCGCCATGGCGACCGTTATGACTACCGTGATCGCCGCTATTCCCGTCGTG
>CAJXLD010000180.1 GCA_913055595.1 uncultured Altererythrobacter sp. | reverse complement strand
GATTGCCAGGAAAAGGACCCCGGCAAGCGCGAGCTCTTCATCGTCGAGGGTGACTCGGCCGGCGGGTCGGCCAAGCAGGGCCGGTCGCGCCAGAACCAGGCGGTGCTGCCCCTGCGCGGCAAGATCCTGAACGTCGAGCGCGCGCGCTTCGACCGGATGCTGTCGTCGGAGACGGTGGGCACGCTCATCACCGCGCTGGGCACCGGCATCGGGCGCGACGAGTTCGACATCGAGAAGCTGCGCTACCACAAGATCATCATCATGACCGACGCCGATGTCGACGGCGCGCATATCCGCACGCTGCTGCTCACCTTCTTCTACCGGCAGATGCCGGAACTTGTGGAGCGCGGGCACCTGTATATCGCCCAGCCGCCGCTCTACAAGGTCAAGCGCGGCCAGTCGGAAAGCTACCTGAAAGACGAGCGCGCCCTGGTCGACTTCCTCGTCACCTCTGGCCTCGAGGAGGCGGTGCTGGTGACCGGCGACAACGCCACGCGCGCCGGCAACGATTTGCGCGACATCGTCGAGACGGCGCGCAAGGTCGTGACCATTCTCGAAGGCCTGCACAGCCGCTACCCGCGCTTCATCGTCGAGCAGGCGGCCATCGCCGGCGTGCTCAACCCGGACATGCTGAAGAACCCGAAGCAGGCGCAGGAGGCGGCGGACTATATAGCCAAGCGGCTCGACGTGCTGTCGGAGGAGACCGAGCGCGGCTGGCAGGCGGAAGCGCTGGATGAAGGGGGCTTGCGTTTCACCCGCGAACTGCGCGGCGTCAGGGAAGCCCATCTCATCGACGCTCCCTTCATCGCCTCGGCGAACGCCCTCAAGCTCGACCACCACACCCCGCACCTGCAGGAGGTCTATGCGCGGCCCGCGGCGCTCAGGCGCAAGGATGGAGAGACGCCCGTCTACGGGCCGAGCGACCTGCTCGACGCCGTGCTCGACGCCGGCCGCAAGGGCATTTCCATGCAGCGCTACAAGGGCCTGGGCGAAATGAACCCCGACCAGCTGTGGGAGACGACGCTGGACACCGAGACGCGCACCATGCTGCAGGTGAAAGTGGGAGAACTCGACGAGGCCAACGAGATTTTCTCGTCCCTCATGGGCGACGTCGTCGAACCGCGCCGCGAGTTCATCCAGACGAACGCGCTGGATGTCGCGAACCTGGATATTTGAGCTAGGGCGTCACGTCGTGCCAAACCGCCATTCCCGCGAAAGCGGGAACCCACTGTCAGTGCCACACTGAACGCCGCTAAAGATGGATCCCGGATCTCGAGTCCATATTTGACCTGCCGCCTATCGGCTACTTGAGGTCAATTCGTGCTCAAATAGCGCAACGCGCGGTAGCACAAATAAGCAATCCTGCTGCTCGTCCGGGATGACGATTATTTTGCGTAATCCCGAACCTCATGACGCACTGTCCGACTTGGCTCTTCAGAATTCTTTTTGGAAAACTACACAATCCCGATAATCACAATGTCGGAGCCAGGATGACCATTCGTCCAGATTTTCAGATGGGTGTCGGTCGTTGGTACATCGATTTCCAACAGTTTTTCTGCCAATACCGTTCCCACGGATAATTTCCGGGTTGGCGTCAAGACAGTTCCGTCAAAAAGCAGTTTGTTATGCGTCCCGACATCGTTTTCAGCTCCTAAAATAATCTTTGTAGGCCCATCGCAATCTGGAAGGCATGAAACTGCAATGCACTCGGGAGTAGTCCATATTGCCGCCTTGCCATCAATCGCTGGCGTATCTTCACTTTCGGGGTCGCTAACAAATAAGAGACAATTCAGGGCAGGCCACTCAATCTCTTTTCTGCTCATTTTTTCTATTCCTTGATCCAACAAAGCCGCCTTGCCTACTGCTGCAGTATGCACATTGTGGGTATAAACGCTGCCTCTGGCCGCGTGGAATAATTGCACTCGGTAGCTGGTGATCCGGAATGAAATTGCCAGTCGGTGTGCCGGGATCACGGCTCCCGCACGTATGACAGCCATCGCGGTATCCCCTCAAATTTATCTCATTTCGTTCATCAATCCTGAAACTTCGAGACGAACCTCGAGCAGGAATCGACTCCTTGGCAAATGGGCCCGGCCCAATACCTTGAGTGGCCAGTTCGCGTATACGCGCCTCTGCTTCGCGGATGACTCCGAGGCGCTCATTGATTGCGCCTTGTGCCGTCTGTGGTGTTGCCGCGCTTGGTCTTGGTTTCCAGTTCGGGTCGATTTCCCGAACTCTGTCGTGCAGCCGTTGCGCCTGCACGCCAAGAGCGTCATAGCGAGTCGCTTGGCGTATTGTGGCAGGAAGCCGCCGGTTGCCAATCTGGATGGATGACCTGACCCTTGGGCCTCTTGCCTGCGCCAGCCGTGTGCTGGGCTTCTGAATGTTGTCGGGCGTGGGATCGGAAAGAAGTCGCCCTGCATCCGGATCGCGACGGCGGCTGTTCTCACTCCCTCCGGATACACTGCCAGTCCATTGTCCGCCGTCCGGGTTGCCGGCGGGTACGCGTGGCTGGTTTGGGTCGAAGCCGTCTTTCGCCGCGATGACCAGCGCCACCGCCTTGCTGCGCCAGCGATCAACAGAGAGCCGCCATTTCAGGCGAAGGAATTTTGATTCGGCTTCGATTCGCGGCACCGCGCATCCTTTTCGCAAGCAAGGAATATAATCACGATTATATACTTGACAAAAGCAGGCTTGATTCCCATATATCCATCAGCAGGATAGGAATTGAGCCATGTGCGATTTGACCAACCCCATATTCACCGATGTCGATGCAGCCAGAGAGCACCTGGAGTCGGTTGTTTGGCCCGATGGTCCGGTGTGCCCGCACTGTGGCTGTGTCGATCAGATTTCCAAGGTCGAAGGCCGTAAGAAGTCTCACCGTCCGGGCCTGTACTACTGCAATGATTGCGGCGGTCAGTTCACCGTGACCGTGGGCACGCTCTATGAGCGTTCAAAGGTGCCGCTCAACAAGTGGCTCTTGGCTACGCATCTCATGGCATCGAGCAAGAAAGGCATTTCCGCTCACCAGATACATCGCCAGTTGGGCGTCACGTACAAAACCGCTTGGTTCATGTGTCATCGCATCCGTGAGGGTATGCGTGACGATGCGCCGTCCGCGCTTGGCGGCGGCGGCAAGGTTGTCGAGGCAGACGAGACCTATCAGGGCCGCATCGAGACGCCCCGCACCAAGACCACTTCGGGCCGTCCGTTCATCAAGTCAGGCAAGGCCGCTCAGAAGCGTCCTATCGTATCCCTCGTTGAGCGTGGCGGTCGCGTGCGCTCATTCCATGTGGCCGTTGCCAACAAGGCCAGCGTCACCGAGATCGTTCGTTCAAACGTCTCCCGCGAGACGCGCCTGCACACCGACGAGTCAAATCTCTACAAGGGTTCGGACGAACATTTTGCGAGCCACGAGACCGTGCGCCACACCGCCAAGGAATGGGCACGCGGTGACGTGAACACGAACACGGTCGAGGGTTATTTCTCGATCTTCAAACGCGGCATGAAAGGCGTCTACCAGCACTGCAAGGAAAAGCACTTGCACCGCTATCTGGCAGAGTTTGACTTTCGCTATAACAACCGCACCGCCCTTGGCGTGAACGATGCACAGCGCGCCCTCAAGGCTCTGGAAGGCATCAAGGGCAAACGTCTTACCTATCGGCGGACTTACGAAGCCAACGCATAAGCACAATGCGCTGCGCTTCGTTCGCTGGAGAAAGAAGCGTTACAGGTTCAAGCGCCGTGTAAAACGTGGAATAGGGTCATACTAGGCTTGCGCCGTGTTCCCCTTTTGTACAGACTCCCGAATCGAGCGCCTATCGTCACCTTCTGTCGCTCCAAACCCGTGAGCCTTTTATCAGGCGAGGCACATCGGGTGCCTTGGGGCGCGGGCCTTACCCCGCATGACAGAAAGGAGAAGCGCATGGCACCATGTCGCAAAGTGCGGCGGACGGTTAGACCGGGCAAAAAGCCCGGTCCCAAGCCTGTCCGCGTTAAGCCGCACAGGCGATCCACGCCTAGCAAGTGCAAATAGAGTGACCGCTCATAGCACTTGATTTCGCAAGACGACGGTAGGCGCTCACCACACTATGTGAGTCTATCCCACACTCAAAGAACTATCCCAGCCACCAGCAGACAGCCGACAATCGTCAGAACGAGCACTCCAAACACGACCGCGCCTAGCGTGTTCTCACGTTCCCTTTTTCTGTCCCGATTGTCGTTTGCGTGAGTCATCCTTACTCTTGGATTTCGAGTCGCCCACATAGTCCTTGTTGGGCTTGGGCGGCAGTTTGTGCATGCGCTTGAGTATTTCGTCTCGGCGCTGCTCGATGTCTTTTTCGTCTTTGTCTCTTGATGGTGTACCCATGCCGCAGCCAATTCGTAGAAAATGCCATGTAGCGCTGAACGGACTAGGCGAGCGCTTAGATCACGCCGCCTTGCTCGGCCAAGTTGTCAGCATCTCCGGACGCCTGGAGAGCTTGCTAGGGTGGACACTAGCACTATTCTCCAGAGGTAGCGCCGAAATCACAGTGCCAATGTTTAATGCGGTCTCTAGCACCGATGCGCAAAGATCAATGCTCTTAGTCGCGGCGGAACGCGCGCTGGCACCAAATGAGTACGATGCGTTCAGCGACCTCATGGAGGATTTTCGCCCGCGCTACAAAGAACGAAACAAACTGGTTCATAATCTCTGGGGGCATTCGGACGACCACCCTGAAATGGCAGTGTGGTGCAAGGCATCAGAGGCAGCAGCTATTATGGCTCAAGCCGCTACCTTCACTGATCCGTCGCAACTAAGAGACATCCCAGACTTCTCAACAAAGTGCATGCTGTACAGCCTGCTGGACCTAAATGATGTCTGCGTGCGGTTGGGCGAATACACCCTCCGAGTCACGAACTTTCTCCAGCAGTTGGCTGAAAGCCACCCAGCTCTAGCCTCCGAAGCCAGCGCCTCGACAGATGCTCCGCCCATCGGCGAGGAACCCCGCCTAGACCTTGATGATCCAGACCAAACTGGCCCTCAATCAGATCAGCCAAAAGACTGACTGACCTTTCATTCACTTCAATCTGCGCTGGCCTGTCAGCCATTTCCTAGGAATATTCCCTACTTTTGTAAAGTATATAATTGGGAATATAATCCTAGTAACGAAATGAAGCGCGGGGATAAGTTTTCTCAAGGCCGCATCGAGCCCGGAACAAGCTGTGCGGAGTGGCAGACTTCCAAAGCTTTCTGCTGAAAAACGAAAGGCGAGGTGGAAAGCCCACCTCGCCTTGCCGAACAACTCTGCCTCGGCGCCGGCAGGGGGTACTAAGCGGCGCCGCTGCTTCAGTCTTCAGCTTGTCGGGATAAGCCCGCTGTAAAACGCAATCAGTGCCAGCACCACGATCGCGGCAACGATCGCGCCGGTCCACATCAGGGCTTTCGTTTCTTGGGTGTTGGTGGCCATTTCAATCTCCCTGCAAATACGCGCGACCGCAGGATTTATTCCGGTCCCGCGCAGCTCCATGGTCCAAAAGCCGAAGTCTTGCTCCGGCATGAACGCATCATACTACTTTCGTCTATGAGACAAAAGTGAAATAATGGATTTCGGCGCCGCCCTGTTTGCCTTGCGCCTCTTTGCCGCGTTAGGCTGG
>CAJXLD010000179.1 GCA_913055595.1 uncultured Altererythrobacter sp. | reverse complement strand
GAGCAGCGTCGTCGCGACATCGCATTCGCCCGCCTTCAGAGCATCACGAATGCGGCTGGAGGAAACGACCTGCCCGCTTTCCATCACCGGTCCGACCTGCCGTGTCGCAACGCCGCACGTTTCGCCAACCTCGCGCAGCACTTCCACATTGCCGCCGCGCGCCTTGCCAAAGGTGAAGTCCTCGCCCGTTACCACGCCCGCTGCGCCGAGATGCCCGGCTAGCAATTTGGCGACGAAATCCTGCGCTTCCATCGCCGCCAGATCGTCATCGAAATCGAAAACCAGCATGGCATCCGCACCCGCGGCGGCGAACAGCTCCTCTCGCTGGTCGAGCGTGGTCAGGCGGAAGGGCGGCACATGCGGAGCGAAATGGCGCACCGGATGCGGATCGAATGTCGCGACAATGGCGGGGCGGCCCTCGGCCTTAGCCCATGCAACCGCTTCGGCGACGACCCGCTGGTGACCGAGGTGGAAGCCATCGAAATTGCCCAAAGCGATGATCGCACCGCGCAGAGTGTCCGGCATGGTGTCGCGATGGGTCAGGCGCATCAGTCGCCCTTTTCCTCGCGCCGCGCATAGGTCACGAAATCATAGGGCGGCCAGCCGTCCACCGCCGGATGGGATTCGCGCGAGACCTCCTGCCAGATGGCCGGATCGGGCAGCGGCATGAAGACTTCGCCTTGCGTGTCTTCGTGCACCTCGGTGATTTCCCAATGCGTGGCATAATCGGCCAGCAAGGCGAATATCTCCGCCCCGCCGATAACCGAAAAGTCCCCGTCTCCCGCAAGTTCCAGCGCTTCCTCCGCCGAATGGGCGACTTCCGCGCCTTTTGCCTGCCAGTCCTTGTCGCGCGTGAGCACGATATGCCTTCGCCCGGCCAGCAGGCCGGGCAATGCCTCGAAGGTCTTGCGCCCCATCACCATCGGCCCGCCGAGCGTGAGCTGCTTGAAGCGCTTCAAGTCTGCGCTGATCTGCCACGGCACATCGCCATCCTTGGCAATGCAGCCATTGGTGGCGCGGGCAACGACGAAGAGTACCTTTGCCATCATCCCACCCGCGTAATGTGGCCCATCTTGCGCCCTTCGCGCGCTTCGGCCTTGCCATAGAGGTGGAGATGCGCCCTGGGATCGGACAGGTGTTGTTCGATATCGAGCGCGACTGCTCCGATGAGGTTGTCCATCACGACCCTGTCCGACACGCTGGTGGTATCGCCCAAGGGCAGGCCGCAGATCGCCCGCACATGGTTCTCGAACTGGCTGGTGACCGCGCCCTCGATGGTCCAGTGGCCTGAATTGTGTACGCGAGGGGCCATTTCGTTGAAGATGGGGCCATTGGCCGTGGCGAAAAATTCCATAGTCATCACGCCGACATAGCCCAGCGCCTCGGCGGCCTTGTGGGCCAGTGCGCGCGCCTCTGCCACCTGCTCGCCGACAATGGCCGGGGCCGGCAGCATGGTGTGGGCGAGGATGCCGCCTTCATGCGTGTTGTGCGGCGAATCCCAGAAGCGCACCTCGCCATCATGCCCGCGCACGAGGATGACAGAGAATTCGCATTCGAAATCGACGAAGCCTTCGTAGATCAGTCCGCTTTCCGGAACTGTGATGTCGGCGGGAATGTCTCCGGTGATCTTCCACTGGCCCTTTCCGTCATAACCGTCGCGGCGGGTCTTGAGGATGCCGGGGGTGCCGATCTGCTCAACCGCGGCGGCGATGCCTGCTGCATCATCGACGGTGGCGAAGGGGGCGGGCGTTCCACCCAGTTCGATTACGAAATCCTTCTCGTTCAGCCGGTCCTGCGCCACTTCCAGCGCTCTTGTGCCGGGAAAGAGGATGCCGTCCGGCAGCGCGGCAAGCGGGGCGACCGGCACATTCTCGAATTCATAGGTCACCACGTCGCAATCGTAGGCGAAGCGGGCCAGCGCATCTTCGTCATCCCAGTCTGCACTGGTGAAACTGGCCGAGACTTCGGCTGCCACGCAGACATTTTCCGGCGCATAGATATGGCAGCGATAGCCCAGCTGTGCCGCGGCCATGGCGATCATTTGGCCCAGCTGCCCGCCGCCCAATATGCCGATAGTGCTGCCTGCGGGCAGGGCTGTCATAGTTGCCTTTCGCCTATTGCTTGGCCGGGGTTTCGGCGACCTTGTCGGTCTGCGCCGCGCGGAAGGCCTTGAGCCGTTCTGCCAGCGCCGCATCCTCCAGCGCCAATATGCTTGCGGCCATGATCCCGGCATTGGTCGCGCCCGCCTCGCCGATGGCCAGCGTACCCACGGGAACGCCCGCAGGCATCTGCACGATGGAAAGCAGGCTGTCCTGTCCGGAAAGCGCCTTGCTCTTCACCGGAACGCCCAGCACGGGCAGATGCGTCAGCGCCGCCACCATGCCCGGCAAATGCGCCGCGCCGCCTGCACCGGCGATGATGACCTGGAAGCCTTCGTCCGCCGCGCCCTTGCCGAATTCGTGCAGCCGGTCGGGCGTGCGGTGCGCGGAAACGATGCGGTCGTCATGCGCGACGCCCAGCTCGTCCAGCACATCGGCGGCGCATTTCATGGTCGGCCAGTCGGACTGGCTACCCATCACGATGGCGACTTTCGCAGACATTCTCTCAGCGATCCTTCAAATAATGCCGTTCGCCCGGCTGCATGTTCTCGTCAAAGCCATAGACGATTGGCTGGCCGGTGGGAATTTCAAGGCCGGTGATATCATCATCCGAAATGCCCGACAGGTGCTTCACCAGCGCGCGCAGACTGTTGCCATGGGCGGAAATCATCACCGTCTCGCCGCTTGCCAGAACGGGCAGGATCTCGGCCTGCCAATAGGGCAGCACGCGCTCGATGGTGAGCTTGAGGCTCTCGGTATCGGGAATATCGATGCCTTCGTAACGGGGATCGGCGGACAGATCATACTTGCCCCCCGCTTCGAGCGGCGGGGGCGGCGTGTCGAAGCTGCGCCGCCAGATCATCACCTGCTCGTCGCCATGCTTCTCTGCCGTTTCCGCCTTGTTGAGGCCGGTGAGGCCGCCATAGTGGCGCTCGTTCAGCCGCCAATCCTTGGTTTCCGGGATCCACAGGCGGCTGCAGGCTTCCAGCGCCAGGTGCAGCGTCTTGATCGCGCGCAGTTGGACGGAGGTGAAGGCGATGGTGGGCAGCAAGCCCTTTTCGGCGAGCAATTCGCCCGCGGCCGTCGCTTCGGCAACGCCCTTTTCGGTGAGGTCGACATCCCACCAGCCGGTGAAGCGGTTTTCCAGGTTCCACTGGCTCTGGCCGTGGCGGACGAGGATCAGGGTCGGCAAGTTTCGGCTCCTTACTTCGGGAGCGCCACCCGTTAGCCGTTCGATTCGTCCTTGGGAAGGGGCGCGTCGCCCTTGGGGGCATCCTTCTCGGCCAGCGCCTTGGCCTGGCTCTTGCGGCGGCGCAGGTTCTCGCGCAGCTTGGCGGCCAGCCGTTCCTCGCGCGAAAGCTTCTCATCACCCGTGCTCATGCCGCTCCCCATGGCGATTTTGCCCGGGTAGCTCAAGCGTGACTTGACTTTCGCGCACCCCGAGACAATAGCGCCCGCCTGCCTGCCGGGCAGACGAATCCCGGCGCAAGTGCACGCTGCTGTAGCTCAGTGGTAGAGCGCACCCTTGGTAAGGGTGAGGTCGAGAGTTCAATTCTCTCCAGCAGCACCATTTTTCTTGAACCTCAAACGCCGGCGCTCGCATCCGCTCGCTTGGCTTTCCTCCCTCGGATCAAGTCCGGGGTGCGGGCGGGCGGTTGCCCTTGAGGACCCTTTGAGTCCGATTGGCGCGGATCGGCTTGCATGGATTTAGTGTATTGTGCATATAGGGCACCATGAGTTCGAAGCTTGTAAATGAAGGGCTTACCCCCGTCGATCCGGCCTATGTCACGGTGATGCGGATCGAGGCTGTGTTGTTGTCGGTTCCCTTTATGGTTGGGGCCATCGTGCTGGAAGTGGCGGGGTTGCTGTTCACCGGCGCTTTCCTCGTGCCGGTCGTGCTGCTGGCCATGCTGCTGATCCTGATGGTGCCGCTGCGGCGCTATAATGCGCGCGGCTATGACATGGCGGAGGATCGCCTTCGTGTGGTGCGCGGGCTGTTGTTCCGCAAGGATACCGTCGTCCCCTTCAGCCGGGTGCAGCATATCGATGTCGAGCAGGGGCCGCTGGAGCGCGCTTTCGGCATCGGGCGGCTGGTGCTGCATACGGCGGGCACGCACAATGCCTCGGTCCTGTTGCCGGGGCTTAATTACGATCTGGCGAGCGATATGCGCGAGGAAATCCGCGCCCACGTCAAGCGCGAGACGATGTGAGCACCACCGCAGAAGAAATTGCCCAGGGCTGGCAGCGCACACACAAGCTGGCCATTGCCGTTGCTGCCTTGCGCGGGCTGCAGCAGGCGCTGATCCCGATTGTTCTGGTCACCTTAGGATCGGGCGGTTTTGGCTTCGGTGTACTTCTTCTTGTACCGATCTTGCTGGCCATACTTGGCGCAGTCGTTGGCGCTGCATGGCTGCGGTGGCGTCGGCTGCGCTATCGCGTCGGCGAAAGCGACATCAAGGTGGAGAAGGGGCTGATCAGCCGCCAGGCGCGTTCGGTTCCCTATGAGCGGATCCAGGACGTCAGCCTCGAGCAGAAGCCCATCCCGCGCCTGTTCGGGCTGGTCGAAGTGCGTTTCGAGACCGGCGCAGGCGGCAAGGACGAATTGCAGCTTGCCTATGTTGCGATGGAGGAGGGTGAACGCCTGCGCGAAGTGGTGCGCGACCAGCGTGCAGGTGAGGTCGTTGCTGCTGGCGACGAGGATCTGGACCAGCATGCAATAGCCGAACCGAAGGGCGAATTGCTATTCACCATGGGGCCGGACCGGCTGTTCACCTATGGTCTTTTCAGCTTCTCGCTGGTGGTGATTGCGGTGCTTGCCGGTGCAGCGCAGCAGTTTGACGTCTTCCTTACTTTCGACCCGTGGGATTTCAGCGAATGGGAAGACCGGTTGGCAGGGCCTGGTGCATGGTTGGCCGCTCTGGGCTGGGCTGCGCGTCTTGTTGGTGCCGCTATCCTGTTCATTTCCCTGATAATCCTTGGCATGGTGACAGGCGTGGTCCGCACCTTCCTGCGCGACTGGGATTTCCGGCTGGAAAAGACGCCCAAAGGCTTCCGCCGCCGTCGCGGGCTATTGACCAAGACCGATGTGGTCATGCCCGTCCATCGTGTGCAGGCGGTGACCGTGGGCACGGGGCTGATGCGCAAGCTGTGGGGCTGGCATGGCCTGTCTTTCATCAGCCTCGCGCAGGATGCCAAATCGGCCAATCACGATGTCGCGCCTTTCGCGCAGATGGAAGAAATCGCCCCTATCGTGGATGAGGCGGGTTTTGCCTTGCCCGCCGATGCGACGGACTGGCATCGCCCCAGCCCGAAATACCGCACCGACAAGGCCCTGCTCGGTGCGATTCCCCTGTTGCTGGTGGGGCTTGTCACATTCTTCTTCGAACCCGTTGTCTGGCTGGGACCGCTCATCCTGGCCTTGGCTGTGTTCGAAGTGGCGCATCAGTATTACCTCTGGCGGCATGAGCGCCACGCGGTTGACCCGCGCCAGGTTCTTTCCCGCCGCGGCTGGCTGGTGCCGCGCCTGCAGATTGCCGACAAGGTCAAGCTGCATTCGGTATCGATTTCGCAGGGGCCGTTGGCGAAGAAGCGCGGCTATGCCAATCTCACCTTCGGACTGGCGGGTGGCACATTGTCCTT
>CAJXLD010000178.1 GCA_913055595.1 uncultured Altererythrobacter sp. | reverse complement strand
GTCGCGCACATCATCGGCACCACCGGGCTGGAGGACCCGCATCATCTGGCCATCGACCACGCCGCGCAGGCCGTGCCCGTGCTGCAGACGGGCAATACCTCGCTCGGCGTCACCCTTCTCGCCCATCTGGTGGAGGAGGCCGCATCGCGCCTCGGACCCGATTGGGATATCGAAATTGTCGAGATACACCACCGCATGAAGGTGGACGCTCCCTCGGGCACCGCCCAGTTGCTGGGAGAGGCGGCAGCCAAGGGGCGCGGTGTTTCGCTGCTCACCAATAGCGAGGTCGGTCGCCATGGCCATACGGGCAGACGGGCCGAAGGGGCGATCGGCTTTGCCGCCCTGCGCGGCGGGACGATTGCGGGCGAGCACACGGTCTATTTCGCCGGCGAACAAGAGCGGCTGCAGCTGACACACCTGGCGGAAAACCGCATGATCTTCGCCAATGGCGCGGTGAAAGGTGCGGCATGGCTGATCGGCAAAGCGCCGGGCCGCTATGACATGCAGGACGTGCTGGACCTTTGACCATTCGCGCATGACCAAGGACCAGATCTTCGAATTCTTCCGCCGTCTTGCGGAGGACAATCCCGAACCGGAGACCGAGCTGGAATATGGCAATGCCTACCAGCTTGTCGTCGCCGTGGCGCTCTCCGCGCAGGCGACCGACGTCGGCGTGAACAAGGCCACGCGCGCGCTTTTCGCCAAGGTGACAACGCCGCAGCAAATGCTCGCTCTGGGCGAAGAGGGGCTGAAGGAGCACATCAAGACCATCGGCCTGTTCAATAGCAAGGCGAAGAACGTCATCGCGCTCAGCCAGCTGCTGGTGGACGACTATGGCGGCGAGGTTCCCGACACGCGTGAGGAACTGGTCAAGCTGCCCGGCGTCGGTCGCAAGACGGCCAATGTCGTGCTCAATTGCTGGTTCCGGCAGGAGACTTTTGCCGTCGACACGCATATCTTCCGCGTGGGAAATCGCACCGGCCTCGCCAAGGGCAAGACGCCCGAACAGGTCGAAGCCAAACTGGAAAAGCGCGTCCCCCAGCCCTTCCGCCTGCACGCGCACCACTGGCTGATCCTGCACGGCCGCTACGTGTGCAAGGCGCGCACGCCCGAGTGCTGGCGCTGCAAGGTGGAGGACCTGTGCAGCTTCCGGAAGAAGGTGCTGGAGAAGCCGAAGGGGCGCGGCCAGCGCAGTTTGCGCTGATGTCTGCTAACGACCCAAAAGCGGTCATTCAGTTGGCGTAGAACCCCCGCAACTGGATTCAGGCATTTCGACCTCTACTTCGCGCTCAAGATGGGTCACAGCCTCGAACAGTGTGACAGTAGCTGAGTTCGCACCTTCTGCCGGCAAAGGCAGCAACAGATTGTGATTGTTGTCGAAGGCATTCCTAAGGATGTGCGGGGCGTAATCGGGCGGCCTGCTGGAAACAATGTCGCTATCGGGAACATCCAGTTGCGCAGTCACATAGGCCGGCTGCGCTCCGGGAACGACACAGGCCAGAACTGTTAGCTTGCCAGTTTCATCCGGGTTGCTTGTGCAAGTTATGCCGCCGGGACGTCCATGTTTCTCGCCATCTAGAGCGATTCGAGCCGATTCATCGGGGGCAAGCAGTGTAAGAAGGAGACGCAAGTTGGATTCGTCTGCGTCGTCTTCTTCATCCCATAGATGCGTTACAGCCCATTTCGTACCGTCAGCTTTCGATGGTCGGGCGAGCCGGTTTTCAGGCATGACTTCCCTGAATTCACCTTCCGCATCGACATGCTCCAATTGGATGCGATCGATCATGGGCAGCCAGCCGTCGGGCAAGCCCTTCACTTCCAAAACAGTTTCGAAGCCCGATCTGGAGCATTCGCCTTTGGCGATTAGATCGAATGCGATGTTCTCGGATTGACTTGGAGCGACTGCAGACTGAATCGCGAAGACTGTCTTCCACCCGAAGGCAAGAGGCGTCACCATGACCAAGAGAAGAGTTCCGCCAAGAATCGTCCGCGAAATCGTTGTGCGGCGGCCGACATATTGGACGAGCAAGGTCGTGAGGCTTCCGAGAAATGCAACAAGTGTAATTCCGTAGACTGGCACCCAGGTCGATCCAATACTGGAACCCTCCATGACACGGCGCATCGGGCCGATCGGCATGGCTGTGAAGCCTAGGAATACGAGCGCGAGAGCTATCATGACACCCGCCGACTGAAGCAAGCTCGTGGTCAATGCGGCAACGGCGACAAGGAACACGCTGATAAACATCGCCGATGTGAGAGTGGTCGAGGCGGCAAACAGCGCCTCTTCCAGGGGCAGGCCTGCTCGCAGGACCTGGATGGTGTGACTAGCGAAAGAGGGAACCATTAATGTGACGAACAGGAACAGCAGTTTCGCGAGCAGCATCGTCGAAGGGGCGATCGGACGAGTTAGCCAATCCCTGCTAAGACCTGCTGGAGTGTCAATCTGTACCACCGAGACAATCAGGAGTGCCGATGCGAGATTGATCATTTGTTCGACAATGATGCGCAGAAACATATATTCCGCACGGAGAAATGCGGTGATTGCAAACAGGGCTGCACTTAAGATCACGATCGGCCACAACAGCCTGAAGTCTTTCGCGATGATCGAGCGGATCGTGATCAAGAACGGTGTCATTGATCGTTCTCCTTGCCCCTTGCACGCATCAGCGCCACAGCTGTTTCGCGCAGTGACAAGGGCCGGACCTCCAGCTGTTCCACAGATAGCCCTGCAGCAGCCAGACGCTCCCTCAAGTCCGCTTCGTTCGTAAATTCCTGATCGATAAACTCTAGCGTCCGACCCTTGTGGTTGGGAGCCAACCACGATCTGGGCATGTCGACAGTTCGACCGCTGGGTGCTGGCGTGACCGCACGCACTTCCCTTATTCGCTCGGTGAGCCGATCTATTTCGTCTGCGAACAACAAGACACCGTGCTCCATGAAAGCCACGTGCGTTGCGAATCCTTCAATGTCGGAGAGTTCATGGGTCGAGATCAAGATGGTGGTGTCAGTTGCTCGATCGATCAGGCCTTCGAGAACGTCGTCGCGTATTGCTGGGTCGAGGCCTCCGAGTGGCTCGTCAAGAATCAAGAGTGGCGGACGAAACGCCAATGCTGAAGCCAACATCGTCTTGACCCTCATGCCATGCGAGAGGCGATTGATCCGTCTCTTGCGAGGAAGATCAAACTCGCGGCGCATCTGGCGTTCCAGGTCTTCGTCCCAATCGGGATAGAATGGCCGAAGATAGTCATAGTAGCTCGCTACCGAGAGCCGAACCGGAAGTTCCATGTTCTCGGAGACATAGCCAATTCTCTGGAAGTCCCGAGCCTTCAATTCGACGCTTTGCTTGCCGAAGATGTGGGCCGAACCCTGCGTAGGACGCAGAATGTTGAGCAACATCCGCATGAGCGTAGTCTTGCCTGCGCCGTTCGCACCGACCAGCGCCATCGCCGCGCCTTCGGGAACTTTCAGATTGACATCTTGCACGGCTGCCTTGCGGCCGAAATGCCGCGTCAGACCCTCGGTTTCTATGATCATTCGACGGATTCCGGATCGTTGATTGCCGCCCAGCGGCGGGCGATTTCTTCCTGTAGCTCGTTCATGGAAACGCCGATGCTTCTCGCCTCGACCACAAGTTGGTCCAGCCGGTCGTCCAGCTGGCCAGTCTTATTGCCACTGCTCGGCACGGGACGTTTGGCGACAAGGGTTCCGATGCCCGTATGCACTTCCAGCCACTTCTCGCGCACAAGTTGCTGGATGGCCTTGTGAGCCGTGTTGGGGTGGATCTTGAGATCGCTGGCGAGCATGCGCACAGATGGAAATGAATCCCCAGGCATGAAACGTCCGCTCAATATTGCCTTGATGGACGCGTGTACGACTTGGTCAACAATGGGGCGGCCAGGGCGGAGCTCTACTCGAATCGGTGTCATATGGCCTGTGTGACACATATGACGGCCAAGTCAAGCTAATGACCGACGAGCAGCCTTACGCGACTGTTTGCCCGAACGTTCGCTTTCCACCCAAAAGCAGCCATTTCCTACAGCGCAAGCACCATGCCAGCGTTGCGCGCATGCAGGTTCTCTCGTCCCTCGCTCCTCCCCGTCGCCAAGGCGCGGTCGGGAGGGCCGGATTTTTCCCTTTGGACAGTGTTAAATGTGTAAACTCGGCCCGCGCTTGCATTGCGCCGACAAGAGGCGCAGCCTGTGCACATTGCCTGCGGGAGAAAAGCAATGCCGATGCGATGGAAGTGGGCCGCGCCGATTGTGCTGATGCCGGGCCTGGCCGCAACGCCTGCCCATGCACAGGATGCTGCCGAGACGGCCGTGATTCTCTCCGGCTCAGGCCAAGCGACGGAATCTGGAAGTCGTGGCCTCGGTTCGGCCATCGGAGGGGCGATGGACAGGGCCTCTGCGACGATCAACAGCAATCGCCGCTCCTCCGCTCGCAACAGGTCTCGCGAAGTGCGTCAGGACGCACCCATTCCCGCCGATATCGATGCGCTCGAAGGCACCGATGCCGCCTCCTTCGAGATGGAGAATGGCGCTCGGATCAGTGTCAGCGGTGGTTTGCGGCCCTCGGCGCGCACACGCTGTGTGGAGAATTGTGCGAGCGAGCAGCCGGAGACCGCAACCGACTAAAACGCCTACACGTCGTCCGCGCTGACTAGTTCTGCGCGGTCCAGCTCATCCGTCATCGCAGCAACCGTGGTGGCAATGGTGGCGTCCGAGGTGACATTGGTGGTGGTGCGCATCATGTCCATGATCCGGTCCACCCCGGCGACGAAGGCGATCGTTTCCAGCGGCACGCCCACCGCGCCGAAGACCATGGCCATCATGATCAGGCCGGTGCCGGGAATGCCCGCCGCGCCGATCGAGCCGACCGTCGCCAGCAGCGAGACCATCAGGTAATCGCCGAGGTTGAGGTCCACGCCGAAGATCTGCGCACCGAACAAAGTGGCGAGGCCGAGATACATCGCCGTGCCGTCCATATTCACCGTCGCCCCCAGCGATGCGGTGAAACTGGAGACAGAGCGGGAAACTCCGACATTGCGTTGCAGGCAGCGCAGGGTGACCGGCAGCGTCGCGCTGGAACTGGCGGTGGAATAGGAGACTGCGATGGCATCGACCATGCCGCGGAAGAAATCGACCACCGGCACGCGGGCGAGGAACTTCAGCATGCCGATATAGACCACAAGGATCATGATCGCGCAGCCTAGGTAGTTGAGGAACACCACCTGCCCCAGCGACGAGAGCGCCGACGGCCCGAGCGTCCCCACCACCCAGGCTATGAGCGAGAAGACGCCGAAGGGAGTCAGTTCCATCACGATGGCGGTGACCGACTGTATCACGATGGCGCCGCTATCGAAGATCTTGAGGACGGGTGCACCCTCCTCCTTCGCCATCAATATGCCCATGCCGATCAGGATGGAGAACACGATCAGCGGGAGCACCGCCCCGTCTGCCATCACGGCAACGGGATTGTCGGGGACGATGGAGAGGATCATGTCCTGCCAGCTTGCCTCGTTGGGTACGGGCGGATCGCCGCGCTGGATGGCGGAAGTGTCCAGACCCACGCCGGGCTGGAAGATCGCACCGAGCGCGATACCCAGCCAGATGGCGATCTGCCCGGTGATGAGGAAGAGCAGGATCGCCCGCCCTCCGACCGCGCCCAGCTTGCGGATATCGCCGATCGAGGCGACGCCCGAGACGAGGCTGAAGAAGATCAGCGGCACCACCAACATCTTGATGAAGGC
>CAJXLD010000177.1 GCA_913055595.1 uncultured Altererythrobacter sp. | reverse complement strand
GGGAGCCGTATCTCTGCCGTCGTGGCCGAGCGGGATGAGAGCGAGGAAAAGGCGCTCGACGATTATGGTCGCAATCTCGGTATCGCCTTCCAGCTTGTCGATGACGCGATCGATTACGATTCCGACGCCTCCGAGATGGGCAAGGATCGCGGCGACGATTTCCGCGAGGGCAAGATGACGTTGCCCGTCATCCTCGCCTATGCCCGCGGGAATGAGGAGGAGCGCCGCTTCTGGAAGGATTGCATCGCCGGTTTCACCACCGAGGATGAAGACCTCGCCAAGGCGACCGACCTCATCCGCAAGCACAATGCGCTGGCGGATACGCGCGAGCGCGCCCGGCACTTCGCCCAGCGCGCCTGCGATGCCCTGTCGATCTTCCCCGATAGCGAAGCGCGCCGCGCCATGTGCGAGGCTGCGCGATTCGCCGTGGCGCGGGGGTATTGAGAACTTCCGTTCACCCTGAGCTTGTCGAAGGGTGAAGTTGCAACGTTGTGCCAATTCGTGCTTCGACAGGCTCAGCACGAACGGATAAGTACTTGAGCCAAGACCTCCCCATCCATGCCGTCCTGCAGGACCTGTTGTCTGCCCTGCGGCAGCGCAACTCCGCCGTGCTGGTCGCACCTCCCGGAGCGGGCAAGACCACGGCGGTTGCCCCCGCGTTGATCAATGAGGAATGGTGCACGGGACAGGTGATCCTGCTCAGTCCGCGCCGTGTGGCCGCGCGCGCCGCTGCCGAACGCATGGCGGAAATACTGGGTGAGCAGGCAGGCGAGACCGTCGGCTATATCACCCGCCTCGACAGCAAGACTAGCAAAGCCACGCGCATATTGGTGGTGACCGAAGCGATCTTTGTGAACCGCATTCTCGAAGACCAGGAACTCGAAGGCGTATCCGCCGTGTTGTTCGATGAAGCGCACGAGCGGCATCTGGATAGTGACCTTGGCCTCGCGCTCGCGCTCGAATCGCAAGCGGTGCTGCGCGATGACCTGCGGCTGCTGGTCATGTCTGCTACCATCGATGGTGCGCGATTTGCTTCGCTGTTGGGAGAGGGCGCGCCGGTTATCGAGAGCGAGGGCAAGGTCTGGCCCCTGCGGTTGGAATGGCTCGGCTCCTCTCCTGAAAAGCGGATCGAGGATGCCCTAACATCTGCCATCCTTACCGCATGGCGAGAGGAAGAAGGCGATGTGCTCGCCTTCCTTCCCGGTGTCGGGGAAATCGAGCGGACGCGCGAACGGCTGGCAGAGCGCTTGCGCGATGTGCCGATCCTGCCGCTGCACGGGCAAGTCCAGCCGCAGGACCAACGCGCCGCCATCCGCCGTGATCCGGAGGGGCGTCGCCGGATTGTGCTGGCGACCAGCATTGCCGAAACCTCGATCACGCTGGAAGGCGTTTCGGTGGTGGTCGACAGCGGATTGTCGCGTCGTGCCAAATTCGATGTGGCGGCAGGGGTTACTCATCTGGTCACACGAAGGGCCAGCCAGGCTTCGGCTGCGCAAAGGGCGGGGCGTGCGGCGCGAACCGGGCCGGGCGTTGCCTACCGCCAGTGGGAAGAGGGCGGCCATGCCGGGCGCGAGGCTTTCGATCCGCCAGAGATGCTTACCAGCGACCTTGCGCCGCTCGTCTTGGCGCTGGCGCAATGGGGCGTGGATGATCCTGCTGGCCTGCAATGGCTCGACGCGCCGCCGCCTGCCGCACTTTCCGCCGCGCGCGACCGTTTGCGCAAGCTTGGCGCGCTCGATGATGCAGGGCATATCACCGATTGGGGCAGAAAGGTCGCCAGCCTGCCCCTCGATCCCACCCATGCCGCAGCTGTCCTGTTTGGCGCAAAGGCGGGGCATGGGCGTGATGCGGCGCGGCTGGCCCTGTTGACCCAGGAACGCGGACTGGGCGGTTGCGGGGACGACTTGCTCGGCCGGCTGGAGCGCTGGAATTCCGATCGCTCGAAGCGCGCGGCAGCTTCTCGCAGACTGGTGGATCGTTGGGCGCGGCAGGCGGAAGCATTGATCGAGTCCCCGCGCAGGCGGGGACCTCTTGCCAACCCGGACAAGGGTTCCGCCTTCGCGGGGACACATCTCTCTCCGGCCATATTCCTCGCCCTTGCCATGCCCGACAATGTGGCAAAGCGGCGCGACAGGGAGGGGCGGGATTGGGTCTCTGCCGGCGGACGCGGCTACACACTCGATGAAGCGTCTCCCCTTGCAAGGGCGGAATGGCTGGTGATCGGCGATGCGCAGGGGCAGGCCAAGGGTGCGCGTATCACTGCAGCGGCTGAACTGACGTTGCAAGAGGTCGAGGAGCACCTCGCAGATCAGATCGAAATACGCACGATTGCCCGTTGGAACGAAGCCGAACAACGCGTTGAAGCGCGGCTGGAACGGCGCATGGGCGCGATCACGCTCAAGAGCGGCCCCGACCCCGATCCGGACCCGCAAGTTCTTGTGGATATCCTTGTGGATAAGTCTGTAGAGAGGCTGGGAGAATTGCTCCCGGCAGAGCTGCTCGCCCGCGCGCACTTCGCGGGTTTGGAGAGGCTGTCGCTGGAGCGGCTGGGCGAAGAAGCGCAGGAATGGCTCGCTCCGCTTCTGCTGGGAAGGCGCGACCTGAAGCTGCCAAAGGGCGCGCTGGTCGATGCGCTACTCAACCGTCTCAGCTGGGGTGATCGCCAGCAACTCGACCGGCTGGCCCCGCGCGAGTTTGCCAGCCCGGCCGGGACCAGCCATGCCATCGACTATGCCGGTGACGATGCTCCGAGCGTCGAGGTGCGCGTCCAGGCGGTGTTCGGTCTCGACAAGCATCCGATGATCGGCTCCACGCCGCTCCTGCTCAAGCTGACCGATCCCGGCGGCAAGCCGATGCAGGCCACGCGCGATCTCCCCGGATTCTGGCAGGGCAGTTGGAAGGACGTGGCGAAGGACGGCAAGGGCCGCTACCCCAAGCACCGCTGGCCCGATGAGCCCTGGGCCGAAAAACCCAGCCTCAAGACCAAGAACGCCTTCAATCGCTGAGCTATTTTACTGCATGGGGGTGCGGGCGATAAAGTCTCTTTGCTCGGTCGACTTGTTGGTTGTCCGCTAACGACCCAATAGCAGACCTTCGCCATATGAGGGAAAATTTACTATTCTCCGTTCCAAGCCACATCGGGGGAGGCATTGGCAAAGGCACTTCGCATCATTGGCAAGGGAGCAAAGTGGCTGTCGATCGGCATTGTCGGTCTGCTTCTCATTATCCTGCTTGGCGGCAACATCTATCGTATCTGGGGGCAATCCCAGATCGAACCTCCCGGACGCATGGTCTCCGTCGGAACCCACAAGATGCACATTAACTGTGTAGGTAGCGGCTCCCCAACTGTGATTTTCGACACTGGACTCGGGGGAACGTCTGCAAGTTGGACTAATGTCTTGGAGGAAGCGCGAGACGTCACACGACTTTGTGCATTTGACCGAACTGGAAATGGTTGGAGCGAACTTGGCCCTGGACCCATCAACGCGGCCTCGCGGATAGCCGATCTGGAGAAGCTGCTGGAAGCGGCAGATGAGCCTGGTCCCTATATTTTGACTGGTTGGTCTCTTGGAGGCGGCTTGTCCTGGTTATACGCTCAAAACAAGCCTGAGCAGGTCGTTGGCTTGATCCTTGTTGACGGCGTGCCGCCCAACATTGCTGATCTTGCGAATGCAACTGGGGATAACGAACCGCTACCTGGCTGGTTTGCTAGCCTGAGCACAATGGGTCTCAGGCCGGCCCTTTTCAGTCTGATGGGAATGTCTGGCCAAGAGCCCTTTATTTCCCCTGGATTGATCGATGAAATGGCCGCGATTCGAGACATGCAATCGGACTTTGAGAGCATGGACGATCTGGGCGATCTACCACTGATACTCTTCACCCATGATCGTGGAACCGTGCTTGGCGGCTGGACCGATGAAATCGATGGCATGTGGCAAGACGCTCAGCAAGAGATGGCCGGGCTATCGACACAATCACAGTTGATTGTCGCTCCAAGCAACCATCAAGACATGCCATTTGAGCAAGCTGGGATGATCGCTGACGCAATCAGAAAATTGGTCGACGCTCATCGTACAGCAGGCGAAGTAGAAGCAGAGATGCCACCCTCGTAGCTTCTGCCAGTGAACGCGAGTTTTGGCGTTATTCGCCAGCCCACTTTATGTGCGCATCCATGTGCTCGGCAATTTCGGCAGTCCTGGTCAGGAAAAGCCCGTGATCGGCGCCTTCCAGTTCAACGATATTGGTCTGCGGTCGCGCCTCTCCAATATAGCGATTGGCAATGGTGATTGTTGAACTGGATTCGGTGCCGAAGATGTATGTCGTGGCTTGCCCAAGCCGGGCGAAATCTTCCGGAGTAAAGCTATAGGTCGCCCAACCGGGCATGTCCTGGAAGAACATCACGTCCATATTGGCGGCATAGCTCTCGAAATCGCTGAGCGGCGCCATAGCAATCTGGATGTCACCGAACGGTCCGAATGCGCGCCCGGCATAGAGCTCGGCATATTCCTGCTGGCCTCCGTCAGCCAGCAAGCGCGCAATTTCAAGAATGCCTAGCCATGCCTCTCTCTCGGTTGGATGTACGTCTAGATCGGGAGTGGCCCCCGCAACGCTGATCACCGGCTCGATTAGGATCAGCGACTTGACGCGATCCGGATAGTCCCGCGCCACGACCAACGAAATAGACCCGCCCCATGTGTGGCCAAGCAGGTGGACCTGCGGCAATCCCAGATGGTCCGCCAACTGCACGATGTCTCCGGCATGTTGCTCGAACGTATAGGGCATCGGACTGTCGAAATCGGGGTTTTCGAAATCAAACCGGGTCGGGATCGGCGAACTGCCTTCATAGCCTCGCCGGTGAACCACAATTTTGCGATAATGATGGAGTGCAGGTTCTAGCGCCAGGCCGTACAGCGAGTTGGGAATGCCCCCTGCATGAATGAAAAATATCGCTTCACCATCTCGCGGGCCAAAATCGAAATACTCGATGTGGTAATCGTCGATCTGCGCAAGTTCAGGCTCGGGCAGCTCGATGTTCTCGCCGCCGTGGTTGTCCGCGCTTACTGGCGAAGCGAGACACACAAGGATCGCCAGAATCGTTCGATAAACCAGTCGAGGCATCTACTCTCAGCCCGTATCCCCACGTCGCAAGGCGAATGGCATAGCACAAAACTGGCATGTCCGCTTTCCACCCAATAGCGGACTTTCGGCCTTACCGGATTCTCCCCCCACAATCCGAAACAGAGGGCACCGGTGCATTACACCTCTTGATTCTCGCACCAAGAATCAACAAAGGGAAAGCCATGCAGGCCCGTATCTACAAACGCCCGAAGAATGCCATGCAGAGCGGCAAGGCTCTGGTGGACCAGTGGATCCTCGATTTCTCGCCCGCCGAGGCGAAGAAGGCTGACCCGCTCATGGGCTGGGCGGGCAGCGGCGATACGCAGCAACAGGTGCAGCTGAAGTTCGAAAGCTGCGAGGCTGCGCAGGCCTATGCCGAAAAGTACGGCATTCCGGCGATTGTGCACGTGGTTCCGCCCAAGCGCCTCAAGATCCAGGCCTACGCTGACAATTTCAGGTGATTGTCATCCCGGACTTGTTCCGGGATCCAGCTTTCTTCCACCTATCCAAGCGTAGCTGGACCCCGGAATGAATCCGGAGTGACGAGAAATGTTGAAATTCGCTCTCGATGCCGCCATATGCCCGCCCGGGAGTCGGGTGGACGTTTGCGTTCGCTCACCGGGTCAGGTCCGGAAGGAAGCAGCCCA
>CAJXLD010000176.1 GCA_913055595.1 uncultured Altererythrobacter sp. | reverse complement strand
CCCCTTCCCCGCCGATGGTAGGGGCGGACGCGACCGGCGCATCAATGTCTTGGCCACCGATGACGTGGTCCGGCGTGACATTCGTCCGAGTTTTGGAGAGTTCGAGGGCGAGGCCGAAGGAGTCGAGCTTGAACTGGAGCTGGAGCTCGTTGGCGCACGCTTCGATTGCAGCACTCCGCTGGCAGGCCATGCGATCTACCTGTGGCAGAATGACGCGGCGGGCGATTACTCGCTCTATAACAGGCGTGACGTCAATTATCTGCGCGGCTTGCAGGTCTGCGACGAACAAGGCCGCGCCCGCTTCACCTCGATCCTGCCCGGATGTTATGGTGGCCGGAGCCCACATTGCCACTTCGAAGTATTCAAGAGCATCGAAGCCGCATTATCGGGCGAGGAAAGCCTGCTCACCGGTCAATTTGCCTTTCCCGAGGACGAATGCCGCCAGGTCTACCAATCGGACGTTCGCTATGGAGACAGCCTCGCCAATCTGGATCGCTGGCCGATCGCCCGCGATTTCGTCTTCCGCGATGGTGATGCGGAAACGCGCGAAATGCAGACGTTGTCGCTGGATGGATCGAAGGAAGCTGGATTTCGCGGGTTTGGAAGGGTTGCCCTGCGAGGCTGACCGGCAGTGCCATCATGTAGTTCTGGTGGGCGGTGACGGGCTCGAACCGCCGACCCTCTCGGTGTAAACGAGATGCTCTACCAACTGAGCTAACCGCCCCTGCACTCTGGCAAGGGCGCGCCCCTAGACCATTTCTGATCCCGGCGAAAGTGGGAATCCGCAAAGATTGACCTGGATCACAGTGAATTCCTATGTGCTACGCTAGCTGACCGAAGCGAGACAAGTTCAGGAGGCGCAAATGCTCATCAGCAAAGGGACGCTGGCACTCATCGCAGACGGGGCAAAGGCAATACTTTATCGAAACGATGGCGGAGTTGATGACATCACCCTGGCTGTACGTTGGCAAATGGAACAGGAGAATCCGCCCACGCACGAGCAAGGCACCGACACACCCGGAAGGACGCAAGCCTCAGCCGGAACAGGTCGTAGCGCCTATTCGGAAACGGACCTTCACAAGTTGGCTGAGAGTGATTTCGCGAAACAGACAGCGGATAGGCTGGAGGAAGCACTTGGCCAGGCCTCCGATGCCGATGTCATCGTCGTGGCTGCACCACGCGTGCTGGGAGTGCTGCGCAATCATTACGGAAGAGCTACGCGCAATCAGCTGGTCGCCGAAATCGACAAGGATTTGACCAACGCCCCCAGAGATCGTGTAGCAGATCTCCTCTCGGCATATGTGGACAAGCGATGAGCCGTCAGCTTAGCGCCGCATTCGCCTTGTCGACCTCTTCAAAATAGCGGGCCATGGCATCCACCGCCTTGTCGGTTAGCTGGATGAAAGCGCGTCGACGGTCGGTGTCATCCTCCAGCCTTTCGAGCAAGCCGGCCTTGGTCATCTGGCTGATCCAGCGCAGCGCCGTGGTGGGCGGGACGCCCGAAGCGATACACAGCGAGGTGACCGATACGCGTGTATGCTCCACCCGCGCGGCGGTGAGGTCGAGCAACATGTCCCAGGCGGGATCGGCAAACAGATCGCCATCGAAAAAGCGCGCGCGTAATTGCCGTTGATGGATAATCCTCCGCACAAGGCGCGGATCAGGAAGCGGTGGTCGCGCGGAACGCACAAGCTTGTCGCCCGGCTGGCGCAAGGTGCCGCCGGCCTCTTCACCAAAACGGAATGCGGTCGAAGGGCTACGGACAGAGACATCGTCCTGCGGTTCGCCCAGCCGTTCAAGCTTCTGGGCGATCTCGTTCACCTGCTCGGTCAATCGCAGCAGGCTCAGCCGATCTTCCTCTGACAATTCGCGCAGCCGCATGTTGGGCATTCTGGCTAACAAGCGGCCAAGCGCAATTACGCGTTCTCCCCTAGTCGGGTTGACGAGGATTTGCGGATGCGATTGCGAACAGCAGGCGAATACACCCTCAAGCCCGGCTACAGAAGTCGAGATCACCAATTGCGCCCCCGACCGCGCCGCACGGCTATCAAGCCGGGCCAATCCCGCCAGCGCCGCTGCATCGGGCAACGGACAGTCGATCAATATCGCCTCGCCCAATGCACGCGGCCCCTCTTCCATTACCGAGGTCAGCGATCCGCATTCGCGCAAAGTCAGGCCGGCGGCCTCGACATCGTCACGCATCTCTTCACGCACATGGTCAAGATCGGCAAGTACAGATACGGACAGCGGCAATCCCACCGCATCCGCAACCGCTGCATAAGCGAAATCGACATGCGCCATAGTCTCCGCCTCCTGATTCGAGAACGAACAGGATGAGAACAAAAAGGGATCGTGTCAAGAATATCGTGGGTTTCTTGAATGTTCGTGATGCAGGATTGAACCTTTCGCCCTTTCCCTGCGACTACCGAGACATGAGGGAAAAAGAGGCCGCCAAGAATGCCGAAAGCCAGCTCTACGACGAATTGCTCGTCATGCTGGTGCAATCGGGCGACCGCAGGGCGGTGGAGCGGCTCGCCTCGCGCTGGCACAAGCGCCTCGCCCGCACGGCAAGGCGGCTGTTGCAAGATGACGAGATGGCGCTGGCTGCATCACAGGAAGCGTGGCTCTCCATCCTGCGCGGGATTGGCAATCTTCGCGATCCGGCGCGCTTCGCGCCCTGGGCCTTCGGCATATTGCGGCGGCGGTGTTCGGATGCGCTGCGTCAGAAGCAGAGTGTGGCGGGACAGCTGGACGCAGAATGCGGCACCACCGGCTCGCAAGACGATGCACTGGCAATCCGTCAAGCCTTTGCCAGCCTGCCGAAAGAACAGCGCTTTGCAGCGCAATTATACTTCGTCGAGGGACCGACCCTCGCCGAGATAGCCGAGGCGCAAGGCGTGCCACTGGGCACCGCCAAATCGCGCCTCTTCCATGCCCGCCGCAAGCTCAAAGCGGCGCTTAGAGGAGACCTATGATGAGTGAAATCGATGACCGTATTCGCGGCGCTCTCGACGAAGACGACCGCGCATTTCTTGCCAGCCTCGAAGGCGATCGCGGATTGTTCAAGCAGATGGGGGACAGTTTCCACGGTCCGCTCAAGCCATGGATCTGGCTGGTATTCCTGCTGACATTCGTTTTCACCGGAATCGGCATCTATGCAATCTGGGGCTTCCTCAATGCCTATGAGACGCGCGAATTGTTCCGCTGGGCAGCGCTTGGCTGGGCCGCCTGGACGGTGCAGATCGCGCTCAAGAACTGGCTGTGGGACCGCGTGCACATGGTCAATGTGCTTCGCGAGATCAAACGGTTGCAGGTTCAAGTTGCGGCGCGCGATTAATCCGCAAACGGATCGCGCACCAGGATCGTATCGTCGCGTTCGGGGCTGGTCGAAACCGAGGCCACCGGGCATTCGATCAGTTCCTCGATGCGGCGGATGTACTTGATCGCCTGCGCAGGAAGATCGGCCCAGCTGCGCGCGCCGACTGTGGTGCCGTCCCAGCCGTCCATTTCCTCATAGATCGGCTCGACGCGCGCCTGCTCCTGTGCATTGGCAGGCAGGTAATCGATCGGCTCGCCATCGAGCATGTAGCCGGTGCAGATCTTGATCGTCTCGAAACCGTCGAGCACGTCGATCTTGGTCAGCGCAATGCCTGTTACGCCCGAAATTGCGCAGGTCTGGCGCACCAGCGTAGCATCGAACCAGCCGCAGCGGCGCTTGCGCGAAGTGACCGTGCCGAACTCATGGCCGCGCTCGCCCAGCTTCTGGCCAATTTCGTCCTCCAGCTCGGTCGGAAACGGTCCGGAGCCGACGCGCGTGGTGTAGGCCTTGACGATCCCGAGCACGAAACCGGCGCTGCCCGGCCCCATGCCCGATCCGCTGGCGACAGTACCGCTGACCGTGTTGGAACTGGTGACAAAGGGATAGGTGCCGTGATCGACATCAAGCAGCACGCCCTGAGCACCCTCGAAAAGAATCCGCTGCGGTCCGGCCTTCTTGAGGTCGTTCAGCCGCTTCCACACGGGCTGTGCATATTTGAGGACCGAAGGAGCGATTTCCTTCAGGTCCGCGACCAGTCGCGCCCGGTCGATCGGCGGCTCGTTAAAACCGGCGCGCAGCGCATCGTGGTGCGCGCAGAGGCGGTCGAGCTGCGGTTCCAGTTCGTCCAGATGCGCCAGGTCGCACACACGGATTGCGCGGCGCCCAACCTTGTCTTCATAGGCGGGTCCAATGCCGCGACCGGTGGTGCCGATCTTGCCCTTGCCCGCGGCCGTCTCGCGCAGATTGTCGAGATCGCGGTGGATCGGCAGGATCAGCGGACAATTGTCGGCAATGCCGAAATTGTCGGGCGTGATTGAAACCCCCTGGCTTTCCAGCTTGGCGATTTCCTCGCGCAGATGCCACGGGTCGAGCACCACGCCATTACCAATGAGGCTGAGCGTGCCGGTGACAATGCCCGAAGGCAGCAGGCTGAGCTTATAGGTAGTGTTGCCCACGACCAGCGTGTGGCCGGCATTGTGCCCGCCCTGGAAACGGACCACGGCATCGGCGCGGCTCGCCAGCCAGTCGACGATCTTGCCTTTTCCTTCGTCACCCCACTGGGCGCCGATCACGGTTACATTGGCCATGGATACACTCCTCCACCTGCCGGGTGGATCCGCTAGCGTCCTTCGACAGGACTCGACGCCGGGATGGAACAGAGGGGATTCGCGTCCCCGGATTGCGGGGGCGGACCTAACAATGCGGGGTGTAATGTCAACAAGGGCGTGCCCGTTTGCGCGGGAAATCCCACTGCACATTGCGGATTCGCGATGCTAAGGCGCGCGGCATGTCACAGACCAGCTTCTGCGTTGCCGCGCTCTACCAGTTCACACGCTTTGACGATCCGGACGCGATCCGCGGTCCGCTGCTCGCCGTCTGCGAGAAGAACGGCGTGATGGGCACGCTGCTGCTGGCGCATGAAGGGATCAACGGCACAATTGCGGGCACCGACGAAGGAATTGCGGCGGTGCTCCAGCATATCCGCACCATTCCCGGCTGCGCGGATATCGAGGTGAAGTTCTCCCGCGCCAGGGAAATGCCCTTCCTGCGCATGAAAGTGCGGCTGAAGAAGGAAATCGTCACCCTGGGTGAGCCGGGCATCGATCCTACCAAGGACGTCGGTACCTATGTCCTGCCGGAGGACTGGAACGACCTTATCTCCGATCCCGACACGATCGTGATCGACACGCGCAATGACTACGAGGTGGCGATCGGCACGTTCGCGGGCGCGATCGATCCGGCAACGCCCAGTTTCCGCGATTTTCCCGCCTGGTTCCGCGAGCAACGCGGCAAGCTGCTCGGCAATACCAACAAGCCCAAGGTGGCGATGTTCTGCACCGGCGGCATACGCTGCGAGAAAAGCACCGCCTTCCTCAAGGCGGAGGGGATCGAGGATGTCTATCACCTCAAGGGCGGTATTCTGAAATACCTCGAGGACATCCCCGAGGAAGAAAGCCTGTGGCGCGGCGAATGCTTCGTCTTCGATGAGCGGGTGAGCGTGGGCCACGGCCTCAAGCAGGGCGATTATGCGCTGTGCCGCGCCTGCCGCCATCCGCTGACGCGCGAAGAACTTCAATCGCCGCATTATGAGGACGGCGTGTCCTGCCCGCATTGCTATGCCGAGCGCACGGCGGAGCAGCGCGCCCGCTATGCCGAACGCGAAAAGCAATCGCGCCTCGCCCGCGAGCGCGGGGAGCCCCACGTCGGGGCCAAGCAGGACGAATTGCGCGCCGAGCGCAAGGCAGCAAAGCTCGCCGCCAAGGAGGCTGCGAGGCAGGCCGCCGCCCAGCAGAATGACAG
>CAJXLD010000175.1 GCA_913055595.1 uncultured Altererythrobacter sp. | reverse complement strand
GGCTCTCAGGCAAATCAGCACAATTGACGAGTCGGCGATCAACAAGGCACGCGAACGGCTTGACGCTTTGGCCGAAGCGGCCAAACGAACCGACATTCAGATCAGCGAAAGCGCGCAAGCGTTTGAACGCGAATTCACCCGCAGGCGCGAAGCACAGGACGAAGCCGAAGCGCTAAGCCTTGCCCGAATGGAAGATCGCATTTCTGCTTTCGACAACAGGATTGCCGAGCAACAAGAGGAGCATCTTGCACATGTGGCTGGTCTTGCCGAAAGAGGAGAGGCGCTTGCAAAGCGGCTTGATGAACTGGACCGACAGATGGCCCGGCTGGTCGCGCAGGGCGGCGATGAGACTATCAGGCTAAAGGAACAAACGGCTGTTCTGGCCGAAAAACTTTCCCAAAGCCGTGCGATCCTCGAGGAAGGCGGCAAGTTCCTCAACCATTTGACGGACGACGCAGTACGTCTTCTCGAGATCATTCGCTCAACTTCCGATCATTCAGAAGGAAAGCTCTCGCAGTCGATCGAGGTGGCCGAAGCACGTCTTTCGGCATTCCATGCGAAGGCGGAGGAATTGCAATTGGCGCTGGGTGACGCCGAAAGCAAGAGCACCAGTCTATCTGCCAATCTGGAGCAATCTGCAGGAAATACGCAGGCATCTTTGGAACGTGTCGAAGCCATCGATGCACATCTCGATGCAGTGTCGGCGAAGACGCAAGAGCTCGCAAAACAGGCGCGCGAGGAATTGCAATCGGCTATCGACCAGCTTCAAACGGCTTCAGCTGATATCTTCGGCAATCTTCAGACTGAACAAGTGGAGGCTGTGCGTGAGATTGCCAAACGTATTGGCAATTCGGGGAGCGAGGCCATTGAACGGGCACTTCAGGATGGCGCCAAGTCCGCCATCACCGAGCTGGAGGAGGCGGCTCGTCTTGCCGACGAAAGGGGCCGCGCCACTGCCAGCCAGTTGCGTGACCAACTGGCCAAAGTCAACGAGTTGGCCGGTAATCTCGAACAGCGCGTAGCCCAGGCGCGCGCCAAGGCCGAGGAACAGATCGACAGCGATTTCACTCGCCGCATGGCGATGATCACCGAGAGCCTGAATTCCTGCGCCATCGATCTCTCACGTGCGTTCGACACCGAAGTGACCGACACCGCCTGGCATAGCTACCTGAAAGGCGACCGTGGCATCTTCACGCGCCGCGCTGTCCGATTGCTCAACGGCCATGAAGTGCGCGGCGTTTGCGAGCTATACGAACAGGATGGCGATTTCCGTGAGGCTGTAAACCGCTACATCCACGATTTTGAAGGGATGTTACGCAATGTGCTGTCCACAAGGGACGGCCACTCGTTAGCAGTCACCTTGCTCTCTTCCGATATCGGCAAGCTCTATGTCGCCATGGCGCAGTCTATCGAGCGGCTGCGCGACTAGTTGGGCACCGCTTCTGCCTCGGGCGGATTACCGATCAGGTTGATGTCATCCACCGTGATCCAGCCGTATCTGTAATTTAGAACGAACAGTGATGTCGCAAAGGCCGCGAGCACCGTCGCGCGCAACGCAAGTCTGCCAGGACGAAAATCCGCGGGTGCGCTTTCTGCCTGGCCGGGTATCTTGTCAATGCCTGCTTCTTCATGAGTCTTCACGCCAAATGGCAAAAGGAAGAACGCACTCATCACCCAGAACAGCGCATATATCGCAAGTATCGAGGTGATCTGCACTTTCTTAGTTCTCCAGCAAAATTACACGCGTTTGAGGCTTCTTGCCCGACCAGCGTCTTGCGGCGCGCCGGGCTGCAAGACGTGCCGCTTCAAGAATGCTCTCGCGATCACGCGCCGCAACGCCGCGCAATTTTTTGAGGGCGCTCTTCACATCCTCGACAGCCTCGTCGATGAAGGCATCGTAATCCTCGTCGAGCGGCAAGCCGATGCCCTCGATCTCGATCAGCCCGCCCTGCCCCAGAACCACGATCAGCATGCCATCGCGAGCGAGGCGGCGACGCATGGTGATTGCTTCGCCATCTGCAGGCACGATAATTTCACCGTCGAGAACAAGACGTCCAGTTTCGATCTCGCCCAGCTTGCCGGGAGTTCCCGGTGCCAAGCGTACGATATCACCGTTCTTCTGGAACAGGTTGACGGGAATGTCGCAGTCCGCGCCCAGCCTGGCCTGCTCCATCATGTGGCGCACTTCACCATGGACGGGGACGAGAATTTCCGGACTGATCCAGCCATAAAGAGCTTCCAGTTCGGGCCGACCGGGATGCCCCGATACATGGATCTCGCTCTGCCTGTCGGTCACCATGGTGATGCCGCGCGCAGCCAGGCCATTTTGAACCTGCCCGATGGCGAGTTCGTTGCCCGGTATCTGGCGACTGGAGAAGAGCACCACATCGCCTTCATCGAGCGCAATCGGATGGCTGTCGTCCGCAATGCGGGCCAGCGCAGCGCGCGGTTCGCCCTGCCCCCCTGTGGCAATAATCATGACCTCGCCGCGGCGCAGACCCATAGCGGTATCGAAATCCACCGTCTGCGGAAATTGCTGGAGATAGCCATTGGCCTTGGCGACCTCGATAATCCGATCAAGCGAACGTCCGGCGACGCAAAGTTTGCGCCCGGTTTCCTGTGCAATCTCGCCCAGCGTCTGCAAGCGCGCGACGTTAGAGGCAAAGGTCGTCACCAGAACGCGTTTGCCCGAATGCTTGCGGACTTCCTCCAGCAAACCGCGATGCACCGCGCCCTCTGATCCGGAAGAATTGGGATTGAAGACGTTGGTGGAATCGCAAACCAACGCCAGCACGCCTTCGTCACCGATCTGGGTCAGCTCCTCGTCGGTCGTGGGCTCTCCAATGATCGGCTCGTCATCCAGTTTCCAGTCGCCTGTATGGAAGACGCGGCCAAAAGGTGTCTCGATCAATAGCGCGTTGCCCTCGGCAATCGAATGGGCGAGCGGGATATAGGTGATCTCGAACGGGCCGAGCTCGAAACTGCCGTGATCGTCATCGATCACATTCAGTTCGACAGCGTCGACAAGGCCGGCTTCTTCCAACTTCTTGACGATCAGGCTCGCCGTAAAGGGTGTCGCGTATAGAGGAACGCCGAAATCCGCGGCAAAATAGGGGATCGCCCCGATATGATCTTCATGCGCATGGGTGAGCACGATGCCGAGCAGATCATCCAGTCTTTCCTCGATAAAGGCTGGGTCGGCGAACATCAGTTCAGTGCCCGGATACTCGTTGGAGCCGAAGCTCATGCCCAAGTCCACCATCAGCCATTGGCCCTGGCAGCCATACAGATTGAGGTTCATCCCAATCTCTCCAGAGCCGCCTAGCGCAAGAAAAAGCAGCTCGTCTTCGGGCGTGTAGTCTTTTTTCATTTTGTGTTTGTTCGCCTGGCGATGAGTTGCAGCCCTTGCAGGGTCAGATCGTGATCAACGACATCAAAGATATCGGTATGCTTATCAAAGAGGGTCGCCAACCCACCCGTTGCGATGACCTTTGCAGGGCGGCCGATCTCCTTGCGGACACGCTCTACCAAGCCTTCGATCATGGCGACGTAACCCCAGTAGACGCCAATCAGCATCTGGTCTTCTGTATTGCGGCCAATAACGCTGTCACTTCGCGGGTCCTCTATGGCAATACGCGGGAGTTTGGCAGTGTTGCTGACCAAGGCATCAAGAGAGAGGTTAATGCCTGTGGCGATAATCCCGCCTTTATAAGCTCCGTTGAAATCGACCACATCGAAGGTGGTTGCCGTTCCGAAATCCACGATGACCAGGTCGCCAGGGTATTTGGCGTGGGCGGCGATGGCGTTCACCGCACGATCCGCTCCCAGTGTATGTGGCTCTTCGACATCGATTTCGATATTCCACGCCGCCGCGCCCTCGCCCGCAAACATCGGCTCCACATGAAAGTACTTCTGCGCCAGCACCTCAAGATTGTGTCGGGCGCGCGGCACGACGCTGGATACGATCATCCCATCGACCTGATCGACCCTGATATCTTCGATCTGCATCAGCTGCTGCAGCCAGACGGCATATTCATCGCCCGTGCGGCGCGGATCGGTGGCGATGCGCCAACGCGTGCGCATCTCCTCCCCTTGGAAGAGGGCGAAGACCACATTGGTATTACCGACATCGACCGCGAGCAGCATCAGCGCGCCTCCAGCATTACATCGCCTGCGTGGATGACACGTGTGGAGCCATCCGCCAAGCGCAAGCGCAAGGCACCGTCGGGAGCAAGACCTTCGTAGGTGCCGTTGAGAACCTCACCTTTCTCGTCATGGACAGACAATTGGATGCCTGGTTGATGGGCCGCTGCCTGCCACCTCCGGAAGAGAGTTTCTGTGCCGAGGTTCCGCCATCTGCGAAGCTCCCCCTCGAAATGCATGGCGAGCTCCCGCGCAAACAGATCTCGGTCGGACAAGGCCCCTGACTCCGCGAGGGAACTGGTATCACGATCTGCCAAGGCCGGGGCAGAAACGAGATTGACGCCGATCCCGATAACTGCATGCGAACCTTCGCATTCGAGCAATATGCCGCAGAATTTGGCCCCCTTCAGCAACACATCGTTTGGCCATTTCAATTGCAGTTTCGATGGATCGGGAAGTAGGCCCGCCGCGGTTTCATAGAGCGCCAGGGCTGCTGCGAATGACAGACTCGCTGGTGGAGGCCCATTCGGATCGAGATGAACAACGGTAGAGCCCATGAAATTCCCCGGAGCATCCAGCCATTGGCGGCCATGCCGCCCCCTGCCCCTGGTCTGCCGGTCGGCGATCAACCAATAGCCTTCGTGAACGACTAGACCCTCGGCAAGCCGCGCCAGCAGATCGGCATTTGTGGATCCGGTTTCAGCGACAATGTCGAGCTGAACCGCCAAGCTACCCTGCAATGGAGAGCGATGCCGCCGCCATTTCGGTCAACCCGCCAAGCCATCCCGTAGCAAGGAATGCGAGAGGAGAGATTACGATGGTGGCAATGACCAGAAGCGCCCAATGGGCCCAGTCGGACTTTCCTTTCACCCGGTCGACGGGATCATCGAAGAACATCACCTTGATGAACTTGATATAGTAAAAGGCACCGATCACGCTGGCTGCGATACCGAATACAGCCAGTATCAGCAGGTCAGCTTCAACTGCGGCCTGGAACACCATCCACTTGCCGTAAAAGCCCATCAGTGGCGGAATTCCCGCCAAGCTGAACATCAGCAGCAAAAGGCACCAGGCCAACGCCGGGCGCGTGGTGGAGAGGCCAGCAATATCGCCGAACGTCTCGAGGTAATTGCCCTCTTCATCCTTCAGCATCAGCAGCGCAACAAAGCTGCCCACGGTCATGGCGACATAGAAGGCGAGATAGATCATCATCGCGCTGGTCCCGGCTACGCTCGCCGTGGCGAGGCCCACCAGGATGAAGCCGACATTGTTGATCGAGGAATAGGCCAGCAGGCGCTTGATGTTCTCTTGGCCGATAGCGCCAAGCGCCCCCACCACGATGGAAGCGAGCGCGGCGAAAGTGACGATCTGCTGCCAAGCCTCGGTCTGACTGCCGAAAGCTTCCAAAGCCAGGCGGCCCGTGAGCGCAACTGCGGCTACCTTGGGCGCGCTGGCGAAAAACGCAGTCACCGGCGTGGGTGCACCTTCATAGACGTCGGGAGTCCACATATGGAATGGCACTGCGCTAATCTTGAACGCCATGCCGGTCAGGACAAAGATCACACCGAACAACAAGCCGCCCGACAGTCCGTCCGCCATGGCGGCGTTGATGCCGGTGAAACTCGTCGTGCCCGCGAAGCCATAGAGCAGGCTCACGCCGAACAGCAGGATACCGCTGGCAAGCGCGCCGAGGACGAAATACTTGAGGCCCGCCTCGGCCGATCTATCATCATCGCGCAGGTAGGCGGCGAGCACGTATGCGGAGAGCGAGTTGAGTTCTAGACCAATA
>CAJXLD010000174.1 GCA_913055595.1 uncultured Altererythrobacter sp. | reverse complement strand
CGAATGAAATCGGCGTAGAACTGCCGCACCTCAACATGGGTGGCGGGTTCGGGATTCCCTATTTCGACAAGGACCAACCACTCGATATCGCCGCCATTGGTGCGGCGCTGGCAAAGCGCTTTGAAGACCTGCCCGATGTCATACGAGATACGGAATTTGCTATAGAATTGGGCCGTTATCTGGTCGGCGAGGCGGGCGTTTACCTGACCCGTATCGTGGATCGCAAGGTCAGCCATGGTGTGACCTATCTCGTCACCGATGGCGGGCTGCATCACCAGCTGGCCGCGTCGGGCAATTTCGGCACGGTCGTACGCCGCAATTACCCCGCAGCCATTACAACGCGCTTCGATGCACCTGCGGATGAGGAGGTTAATGTAGTCGGCTGCCTGTGCACGCCGCTCGACCGTCTTGCCGATCAAGCCATGCTCCCCCGCGCCGATGTGGGCGATATCGTAGCCATATTCTGCGCCGGTGCCTATGGCGCCAGTGCCAGCCCTTCGGCCTTCCTCGGTCAGGGGCCTGCGCAGGAAATGCTCGTCTAGTCACAGCATCACCGGCAAATCCTAACGCGATATTCACCCTTTTTCGTCAGTAGGGTGGTCGGCCTTGTGCCCTCGCGAGGATTTTGACGCATGTTTGACAATTATTACGGCCTGTCTGGAAAGCCATTCCAGCTAACGCCCGATCCTGACTTCTATTTCGCCACGGCGACGCACCGCAAGGCGCAGTCCTATCTCGGATACGGTCTGGCGCAGGGTGAGGGCTTTATCGTCATCACGGGCGAAGTGGGTGCGGGCAAATCCACGCTCGTCGCGCATATGATCGCCAATGTCGATCCGGCGCAGATGCGCGTGGCACAGGTCGTCACCAGCAAGCTCGACGAAGCAGAGATCATCCATGTCGTCGCGCAGGCTTTCGGCCTCGACATCGCGGGGCACGACAAGGCGAGCGCCCTGGGCGCGATCGAATCCCATCTCAATGCCGAAGCGAATGCCGGCCGAAACTGCCTGCTGGTGGTGGACGAGGCGCAGAACCTCTCCGTCAGCGCGCTGGAAGAGTTGCGCATGCTGTCCAACTTCCAGCAGGGCAACCAGCCGCTGCTTCAGACGCTTTTGCTCGGCCAGCCTGAATTTCGCACTACCTTGCAGACGCATCCGGAGCTCGAGCAGCTGCGCCAGCGCGTCATCGCATCGCACCACTTGGGTCCGATGGAGCGCGAGGAACTGGAGCCCTATCTGACCCACCGGTTGCAGCACGTGGGCTGGGACGGCAATCCTGCCTTTGACCAGCGCGTGTTCCTCGAGATGTATGAGGCCAGCGGCGGTATCCCGCGCAAGGTCAACCAGATCGCCAATCGCGTGCTCCTGCTCGGCGCAGTCGAGCAGCGTTCACGCATAGATGCGCTGATGCTGCAATCGGTCCTGAAGGAAATGCAAGGCGAAAGCGTGCACGCCGAAACAGGATCTGCTGCTGCGAAGCCCGTTGCCGAGAAGCCCGTCGAGCCAGACGCTCCTGCCGAGGTGGAAGCGGTTGCCGAACAGGCAACCAAGCCGACGGCACCCTTTGCACCTTCCTTCGATCCTCAGTTCTTCGAGGACTTGCTCGCCGAACGCGACGCGCAGATTGCCGAATTGCAGCAGGCCATGGTCGAGCTGTCGGAGCAGCGCGAGCAAGCAGACGCGAATGCGGTGCAGCCGGAAATCCAGGTCCTGCAGGAACAGATCGCCAAATTGCAGGCGAGCGGGGCGGAGCAGGAGCAGACCATCCGCCATACGCTGACCATGCTGATCGAATGGATCGAAGGTGATTGGGACCAGAGCAAGGCCGCCTGAGGGTAGTCTCGTCGCCGCGATCTTTCGGCCCCGGTAAAAGCGCCGCCCGTAGCCAACGGATGGACCGCCTTCCATAAAGTCCGTAACGCTCTGTCTATGAGCGGGATTGCCGGAATCTTCCATTGCGGGACAATCAAGCCGGTCGATCCTGCGCGGGTCGAGAGGATGTTGGCTCCGCTCGCCTATCGTGGTCCGGTTAGCTCGGATGTCTGGACAGCTCCGGGTGTGGGGCTTGGCCATTGCCACCTATCTTTAACCGACCCGGACGTCACCTCGCAGCCCCTGCATTCGGCGGACGAGCGACATGCGATGAGCCTGGATGGCAAAATCTACAACTCTCGTGAGCTCCGGAAGGAACTGATCGGGCTGGGCGCTGAAATCCGCACTCAAGACGATGCGGAGATAGTTCTCGCTGCCTATCGGCACTGGGGAACCGGGTGCCTGACGCATTTCAACGGTGACTTCGCCCTGGCTATCTATGACAAGGTCGAGCGCACGCTCTTCCTTGCGCGTGATCGCTTTGGGGCAAAGCCGCTGTTCACGGCTATGCTGAGCGACGGTAGCCTGGCCTTTGCCAGCGAGCTGAAAGGGATAATGGCTCACCCGTTGCTGCGCCGCGAGATTGATCCGCACGCGATCGAAGACTTCATGGCATGGGGTTATGTACCAGATCATCGCTGCATACTGCGCGGCGTTGAGAAACTGCCTGCCGGACATTTCCGTCTGCTAAGACATGACGCCCAGCCTGCGGAGCCCAAGGAATATTGGGACATATCTTTTGCCGAGCGGCGCAAGGGCAAGACGAAGGATATCGAAGCCGAATTACTATACCATTTGCGGCAAGCGGTGACATCACGAATGACCTCCGAGGTGCCGCTGGGCGCTTTCCTGTCGGACGATCCCGAAAGTGCGAGCATTGTTGCAATGATGGCAGAGGCAAGCCGCGATCCTGTGCTTACTTGCTCTCTCCTCCATGGGGATAAGACATCTCCGGACACACAGGTCGCGCAACTCTTCGCCACCAATCACACATCGCGGCGCGTCAGCATCGACGGCAATCAAGCAATCGACGAGCTCGTCGACATGTTCGACGAACCCTTCGCGTATGCAGCGGCCCTGCAGACATGGCAGCTTGGCCAATTGGCGCGCGAGAATGCCACGATCGTGCTTGTCAGCGATGGTGCGGATGAAATCATGGCTGGCAATGGCTGGCAGATTTCCCAGCATCGTATGGAAAAGGTCCGCCGGATCATGCCCGACGGCCTCCGAGACAGGATTCCGGTGCTGTTCGGGAACGCCGCAGAGATATATGCCCGGGCCGTGGGGGCTGTCTCGCCAGAGCAACGCCGTGTTCTTCATGGAGATGGATTCCGCCGTCAGCTTGGCGACTACCGGGCGGAGCACCAGCTTGGGGCGCTGTTGAAGGGGGCGCCGGTACGATCAGGTCTCGATATGGCGCAATATGCGGACATCAAGTTCCGCTTGCCCGGCAATATTCTGGCCAGGCTTGATCGCACAAGCATGGCGGTGGGGCTGGAGCTGCGCGAGCCGTTCCTCGATCACCACCTGGCAGAATTTGTCGCCGCCTTGCCGGAAAGGCTGCGGGTGAAGGGCGGGCAGGGCAAATACCTGCTAAAGAAAGCGATGGGCCGCTATTTGCCCGATGACCTGCTCTCTCGGAAACAGCAAGGGTTCGCTTTGCCCATCGCGCAATGGTTGCGAGGTTCGTTGCAGGGCCGACTGCGCGCTCTTTCCACCAGTGCGACGCTCGTGGGAACAGGGTGGTTCGACAGGGCTCAGTTATCGCGTCTGGCGGAGGCACATATTGCGGGCCGCAGCGATCATTCGCAGCTCCTGTGGCGATTGATAATTCTGGACAGGTCGATGAAGAGGCTTGGGGCGGGCGCCTAGGCTTTCCTACAGGCCAAGGGCTGGTCCAGCTGGCGCCGACACCGCTTCAAAGGCTCTGCCCATGCACTCGATAGTCACGCTTCGATTCCACTCCATACGCGCGGCATTTCCTGTCCTTCATGGGACAGAGGCTTTTTCGTTTTTGGACAGTGTTAAATGTGTAAAGCCGGTGGCGGCCTGATCAGGCCTCTTCGCCGTGACCCAGAGCCATATAGTCAGCGCTCTGCATCTCTTTCAGGCGGCTGATGGTGCGTTCGAATTCGAATGCGCCATCGCCGGCAGGATAGAGCTCTTCCGGCTCAACCGCAGCTGTAGCGAACAGTTTGACGCGGTTTTCGTACAGTGCATCGATCAGCGTCACGAAACGCGCAGCTTCATTGCGCATCTCCTTGTCCATCTGCGGAATGCCGACGATGATCACCGTGTGATAGGCGCGCGCAATGGCGAGGTAGTCCGACGCGCCACGTGCTTCTGTGCAGAGACGCTTGAAACTGAACACGGCAACGCCCTTGAGGCTCTTGGGGACATGCAGGCTCCGTCCGCCTCCCAGATCGAGTTCCGCCGAGGGAACGTGTTCTGCATCTTCGGGGGCAAAGTCGGTCATGCGGAAAAACAGTTCGCGGACCTGCGCAGTTGCCGCATCGCCGATGGGGCAATGCCAGCTCTCCATGCCGCCGATGCGATCGAGCCGGTAGTCGGTTGGGCCATTGAGTTCGACCACATTCAGTTCGGTTTCGATCAAATCGATAAATGGCAGGAAGTGTTCGCGGTTGAGTCCATCCTTATAGAGATCGTGGGGAGGGCGATTGCTGGTTGTGACAATTGTTACGCCGTGATCCACGATCAGCGAACGATAAAGCCTGCTCATGATCATGGCGTCCGCTGAATTGTTGACCACCATTTCATCGAAAGCGAGGCATCGAACCTCCTCCGCGATCTCTGCGGCCACCGGCGCAATCGGATCGCCTGCCTCCTTTTCGCGCTCCTTGCGGATTCTCTGGTGCACTTCCAGCATGAAGGCGTGAAAATGCGTGCGACGCTTGGCATCGATTGTCAGAGTTTCGTAAAACAGGTCCATCAGCATGGACTTTCCACGCCCGACACCGCCCCACATATACACGCCACGAACGGGCTCGACCTTTCCGGTCAGGCGCCTGAAAAAACCGGTTCCCTTGCGACGATCGAAGGCTTGCTGCACGCGCGCAAGCGCTTGGACGGCTGCGCGCTGTTCCGGATCAGGACGCAACTCACCTGATGCCAGCAATTCCTCATAACGCGATATCAGGCCGCTCATCTCTCGCGCGGTTGCATCGCCTCGAATTTTGGCAATTCGGGATCGAAGAAGTCCCACACCGGCGCGTCCTTGGTGTAGATTACGCTTTCCGGGCTTACTTGGTTGGGGTCATCGAGCGATCCGGCCTGCATTATCACCAATTGCTCGCCCGGCAGGTCACCAGTGGTGAAGAGGCGCCCTCCACAAGTGCCGCAGAAGTGGCGGGTGACCGTCCCTCCTGTATCGCCCTCACTGGTAAATCTCTTAGGCGTTCCTGCCATCTCGAGCTGGTCCTTGCGGATGCCGAAGATCGTGGTGTGGCCTGTGCCGGTTGCCTTCTGGCAATCCTTGCAGCAGCACTGGGATACGAAGATTGTCGGTCCGGTAACCGTGTAGCGGATCGCTCCGCACAGGCACCCACCAACAGCCTTTTTGCTCTCGCCGATCATGTTGTCAGATCTGCCGCTCCGCCTGCATCTTCTTGATTTCCGCAATGGCACGCGCCGGGCTGAGGCCCTTGGGGCAGACATTGGCGCAGTTCATGATCGTGTGGCAGCGATAGAGGCGGAAGGGATCTTCCAGCTCGTCAAGCCTTTCACCGGTCATTTCGTCGCGGCTGTCTGCCAACCAGCGATATGCCTGCAGCAGGATTGCCGGGCCGAGGAACTTGTCCGAGTTCCACCAATAGGAGGGGCAGGAGGTAGAGCAGCAGGCGCACAATATGCACTCATAGAGCCCATCAAGCTTCTCGCGCTGTTCGGGGCTCTGCAGCCGCTCCTTGCCACTCGGCGTGGTCGAAACGGTCTGCAACCACGGACGGATCGAAGCATATTGCGCGTAGAAATGGGTGAAATCGGGGACCAAGTCCTTCACTACTTCCATATGCGGCAACGGGGTGATGCGAATCTCGCCCTTCAGA
>CAJXLD010000173.1 GCA_913055595.1 uncultured Altererythrobacter sp. | reverse complement strand
GGGTTGCAATTGCGCAATGGGGGTGAGCTTCCCGGCATCGTCATGGCGCCGGCACTTCTCGAATTGGTGCGGGCGGTACGGCTGAGCGGTTGTCGACAGGCCGCAGCGATCAGGGCGCAAGATCAGGACGAGATGATTTCGGCTTGGGTCGAGGTGGAACCCGATGGTGAAGGAAAGGGTTGTCTTCTCGCTGTATCCAATTGGATGTCCGATGCGGCGCATCCGCAGACCTCCAGAGTTGAACGAGAGCGACAGGTGGCCTTGGCGCGCCAGTTTGCCGAGCTAACCGCAAGGCTCGACGCCAAACAGAACTTGCTGGCTGTGGAAAGCCGGTGCAGCGAATTGCAGGGTCTTCTCGGGCGAATGCGCGAAGGTCTGGGCCGTCCTTGGACTGATTTCGTGAATCTTGATGGCAATGCCCACAAACAACCTACCCATTGGCGACTTCTGGATGGCGCTACGCTCACTCTGGAAGGCTCCGATCGTCTGTGGGCTGCGCTTCTGGTCCCCCTGGGCCGTCCTGTTCCCGGCCGTGATGGATTTGAGCTCTATATATCGGCCGACCAAGTATTGACCGAAAAGAATGGCTATGCGGCAGATTCCGACCATGGCGCGGCCGAGAATGCCTTGCCGAGTATCGGCCCTCAGATCATGCCGGTGCTGCGTCAACCGGTATCGCGCATCATCGCAAATGCTGAAGCGATAAGGGCCCAATTGGCCGGGCCGCTGGCTGATGAATATTCGAATTATGCACGCGACATTGCTTCGGCAGGCGAGCATTTGCTTTCGCTCGTCGATGATATGACCACGCTTGAAATGGTTGAAGGCGAGGGACTCGAACTTGTTATCGAGTCAATCGACCTGGCAGATATCGCCCGCCGGGCTGCAGGCATTCTTCGCGTGAAGGCCAGCGACCGAAAGATCGTTATCGATATTCCGAAGGAGGGCGAGCGCGCTCCGGCCATGGGCGAGTTTGGCAGGGTATTACAGGTGCTGTTCAACCTGCTGGATAATGCCATTCGCTATTCTCCCGAAGGATCGCAGATATGGATGCGAGTTGAGACCGAGGCTGGTTTGTCGCGCGTGACCGTCGCCGATCAGGGCGAAGGTCTCGATGCCGATCAGCAGAAGCGCGTCTTCCAGAAATTTGAACGGCTAGGACGCAGCAGCGATGGCGGCTCTGGCCTCGGGCTATATATCTCGCGCAAGCTGGCAGAGGCGATGGGCGGGAGCCTCACAGTGGAAAGCTCAAAAGGGCAAGGTGCCCGCTTTACATTGCAATTGCCGACAGGCGCCTGACTGGGCACCCGTCGGTCAATCGGCTTATCAATCAGCGCTTCTCAAGTGGCACGTAGTCGCGCTGCGTCGGGCCGGTGTAGAGCTGGCGCGGACGACCGATGACCTGGCCGGGATCGGAGATCATCTCGTTCCACTGCGCGACCCAACCCACGGTACGGGCGAGGGCGAAAAGCGCCGTAAACATGGTGGTGGGGAAACCGATCGCCGAAAGGATTGCGCCCGAATAGAAGTCGACATTCGGAAACAGCTTCTTCTCTTTGAAATAGTCGTCGTTGAGCGCCATCTCTTCAAGCTGCAATGCAGTCTCGAAGACCGGATCGTTGACCCCCAAAGCATCGAATACCTCGCGTACAGTCTTCTGCATCACTGTCGCGCGCGGATCGTAGTTCTTGTAGACGCGGTGGCCGAATCCCATCAGGCGGAAGGGATCGTTCTTATCCTTGGCGCGCTCGATATAATGCGGGATGCGGTCCGGCGTACCGATTTCATGCAGCATGTTGAGGCAGGCCTCGTTCGCGCCACCATGCGCCGGGCCCCACAGGCAGGCAATGCCCGCAGCAATACAGGCGAAGGGATTCGCGCCGGAGGAACCAGCCAGACGCACCGTCGAGGTCGATGCGTTCTGTTCATGGTCGGCATGAAGGATGAAGATCCTGTCCATCGCCTTTTCCACGGCGGGATGGATTTCATATTCTTCTGCCGGCACGCCGAAGGTCATGCGCAAAAAGTTGCCCGTGTAACTCAGCGAATTGTCGGGATAGAGAAAAGGCTGCCCGACAGCATATTTATAGGCCATTGCGGCGATCGTGGGCATCTTGGCGATCAGGCGGTGGCTCGAAATGCGGCGGTGTTCAGGATCGGAAATATCGGTGCTGTCGTGGTAGAAGGCGGAGAGTGCACCAACCACGCCGCACATGATTGCCATCGGGTGGGCATCGCGACGGAAGCCGCGATAAAAGGTCATCAACTGCTCATGCAGCATCGTGTGACGGGTTATCGTGTTCTCAAAATCGTAAAGTTCGTCTGCACTCGGAAGCTCTCCGTTAAGCAGCAGGTAGGAGACTTCCATGAAGCTGGAATGTTCAGCCAGCTGGCCGATGGGGTAGCCGCGATGCAGCAGCACACCTTTATTGCCATCGATATAAGTCAGCGAACTTTCGCAGGATGCAGTAGACTTGTAGCCGGGATCGAAGGTAAATTTGCCCGTCTGCCCATAGAGCTTTCGGATATCCACCACATCGGGGCCGGTGCTTCCCTCCATGATGGGGAAGTCCCAGGTTTCACCCTCAATGGTGAGCTGCGCCTTCTTATCCGCCAAATTCTGTCTCCTTGCGATCTTCCAGTCCCGTTAGCCGGCGGCCTGCGCGTCGATGCGCGCGAGGCTCTCTTCCCGGCCCAGGAGTGCCAAAACGTCGAAAATACCCGGCGAGGTGGTTTGCCCCGTGAGTGCCGCACGAAGCGGCTGTGCGAGTTTGCCGAGGCCGAGGCCAAGCTCCTCTGCATAGGCCTTCAGATTGGCCTCCAATGCCGAGATTGTCCAGTCTGATTCCTTGCTCAGGCGTGCTGAAATCTCGGCCAGTCGGGCCTTGGCTTCAGCGTCCAGCAGCTCCACAGCCTTTTCGGTAAGCGTGAGTGGCCGTGTCTTGAACAGGAAGGCTGCACCATCCGCGAGCTCATTCATATCGCGAGCGCGTGTCTTCAGGACAGGCATCGCTTCGGTGAGCAGGGCAATGTCCGCCTGCGGGCCGATGCGCTCCGCCGCAATCTTGGCCAAGCGCGCGTCTTCTGCGGTTCGAATGTAATTGCCGTTCATGTTGAGCAGCTTCTTCATATCGAAGCGGCTCGGGCCTCTGTTCACGCCTGAAAGGTCGAAAAGTTCGATTGCTTCCTCGCGGGTAAATTCTTCCTTGTCACCATGGCCCCAGCCAAGGCGCAGCAGGTAATTGAACAGTGCTTCGGGCAGGATACCCATGTCACGGTAATCGCGCACACCCAGCGCGCCGTGGCGCTTGGACAGCTTGGCACCGTCATTGCCGTGGATCAGCGGGACATGCGCATAGGTCGGCTCGTCCCAGCCATCCTCGATCCCTTGCATGGCCTTGATGACCTGCAACTGGCGGAAAGCATTGTTGAGATGATCGTCGCCGCGGATGATGTGCGTGCAGCCCATATCCATGTCGTCAACAACAACGGCGAGCATATAGGTAGGTGTGCCATCGGCGCGCAGCAGGATGAAGTCGTCGATCTCTGAATTCTTGACCGCGACGCGACCCTGCACCGCATCTTCAATTACCGTCTCGCCAGATGTTTCGCACTTGATGCGCACAGTGTAGGGCGCGCCGTCTTGTGCCTCGGAGGGATCGCGATCGCGCCAGCGCCCATCATAACGCATGGGCTGTTTGGCGGCGCGCTGCTGTTCGCGCATTTCGGCAAGCTCTTCGGGCGTTACAAAGCATTTGTAGGCGCGGCCGGCCTCCAGCAGCTTGTGTGCCACTTCGGCGTGACGATCAGCGCGTTGCGACTGGAAGACAGTCTCGCCATCGAAATCGAGGCCGAGCCAATCGAGACCGTCGAGTATAACATCGACGGCTTCCTGCGTGCTGCGCTGCTTGTCCGTATCTTCAATGCGGAGCAGGGCTTTGCCGCCATGGTGACGGGCATAGAGCCAGGAAAACAGGCCCGTCCGGGCATTGCCGATATGCAGGAATCCTGTTGGCGAGGGCGCAAAGCGCGTGACAACGGGCCGATCGGCACTTGTCTCAGTTGCGCTTGTACTTGCCATATGTCCTTGAATCCTGTCCTATTCTCTTATGGCAACCGGCCCGACGACTCTGGTTCCGCTAGGGGAAGAAGCGCCAAATGCTGCGTTGCGGCATACGCATTGGCGAAAGCGCGCCTCTTTGTCCAGCGTGGGCGATGCAATCGAGCGCTTTCTTGAGAATGCAGGGTTTGACCGTGCGCCATGGCTGGTCGTTGCATTTGCGGTGGGAATCGCGGCCTGGTTCGTGCTTTCCGGACCGATTCAATGGGGCAGCGCCATCGCTTCTGGCGTGTTTCTTGCCCTTGCTGGCGCCGCACTTTGGCGGGGCGTAGAGAGACGTAATCGCCTTCTTTCGGCGAGCCTGTGTCTCGGACTGATGTTCTCTGCCGGAAGTGGCACGATTTGGCTCAGGTCGGAACTGGTCGGAGAGCCTGCCATAGAGCAACCCTTGAGCGGTCGTTTCGATTGACGGATATTGGAGCGGATCGAGCAGCCTTCGCAGGAGCGGGTGAGGCTTGTCCTCGCCACAAGGCATCCCGAGAGCGACGATCCCATCAAGATTCGCGTCAATGTCCCGACCAAACTTGATCGTAATGAGCTGCGCGAAAGCGCCCTGATCCGCTTCCAGGCGCGCTTGATGCCACCGGCCCCTCCGATGTTGCCCGGCGGCTACAATTTTGCCCGGACTGCCTGGTTTGAGGGGCTCGCGGCGACAGGAAGCGTGAACGGCGAAATCGAACTGCTGGAAGAAGGCGACGGGCAGAGCATGATCGCACAGGCGCAACGTAGCTTGGCGAACCATGTGAAGAGTCGCCTCAGTGGCGCATCAGGAGCTATTGCAGCGGCCTTCGCGAGTGGTGATAGGGGCGCGATTTCTTCTGCCGACGAAGAAGCCATGCGCGACGCCGGGCTTACCCATCTGCTGTCCATTAGCGGGTTGCACGTGAGCGCTGTGATCGCAGCCGCCTACCTCCTGGCCATCAAGCTGTTGGCGCTGTGGCCATGGCTTACCTTGCGCGTGAGATTACCAGTGCTGGCTGCGGCAATCGCTGCCTTGGCGGGTATCGGCTACACGCTGCTAACGGGCGCACAGGTTCCCACAGTGCGTAGCTGCGTAGCGGCGATGCTTGTGCTGGGAGCATTGGCATTGGGCAGGGATGCGCTGTCCATGCGCATGGTGGCAGTGGCCGCCATTTTCGTGCTGCTGTTGTGGCCGGAATCGCTCATCGGTCCGAGCTTCCAGATGAGCTTTGCCGCCGTGATCACGATTGTGGCCTTGCATAGCGCTGGCCCCGTCCGAAGGTTCTTCGCGCCGCGCGAGGAGGCCTGGTTGCGGCGTATGGGGCGAGGTGCCTTCATGCTGTTGGTGACCGGCTTCATCATCGAAATCGCGCTGATGCCCATCGTGCTGTTCCACTTCCACCGGGCGGGTGTCTACGGCGCGCTCGCTAATGTGGTGGCTATCCCGCTTGTCACCTTCATTTCCATGCCGCTGATCGCAATGGCGCTGCTGCTGGACATCCTTGGTGCCGGAGCGCCGGTTTGGTGGCTGGTTGGCAAATCGCTGGAACTGCTGCTCACAATTGCGCATTTCACATCCAGTCAGCCTGGAGCAGTCAAACTGATGCCACAAATGGGACTGGCGACCTTCAGCCTATTTCTGATCGGAGGACTTTGGATTGCGTTGTGGCAAGGGCGAGCGCGGCTATTCGGCTTCGCACCTGTTGCGGTGGCAAGTGCGATGCTGCTGGCGACGCCTGTTCCCGATCTTCTTATTTCCGGCGATGGGCGGCATGTCGGGATCACTGCAGAGGATGAGAAGCTACTGGTCTTGCGCGACAGTCGTAGTGATTATGCCCGGGATAACCTAATGGAACTCGCAGGTGTGCAGGGAGAACCAATATTGTTGGAAGATTGGCCTGGCGCG
>CAJXLD010000172.1 GCA_913055595.1 uncultured Altererythrobacter sp. | reverse complement strand
TCCGATCTGCCCGCCTGGTGGCCCATCGTGTCATTGACCTGCTTGAAGCGGTCGAGATCGAGCATCATCAGCGCGCAGGAGCGCTTGGCGGTCTTGTATGCGGCGAGGATGGAATCGAGCCGCTTGCCCATGCGGTGGCGGTTGGAAAGGCCTGTCAGCGAGTCATATTCGGCGAGGCGTGAATCTTCACGCTGGCGGAGGTATTCCGTCGTGATATCGCGCGCACTGCCGCGGTAGCCGTGAAACTTGCCTCCCTCGTCAAATTTCGGATTGCCGGAAAGGGACCACCAGCGTTCTTCCTTGCGTCCGACGCGCATCAGTTTGGCGAAACGCACCGGAAGGTCGGTGATCTTGTTACGGGCCTTGAGCTTGAAGTTGAGCGAACGGTCCGTGCGATCGGAATTGTCCGGATCGGTCTCGAAGATGTCGCTCATCTGCTTTTCGAACAGCTCCATCGGATCGTTGCCGAGCTGTTCCTTGGCATGCGGGGATACGTAGATCAGGCGTCCTTCGGGATCTGTAGCCCATATCCAGGCAAGGCCCGTACGCTCATAATCGTCCAGCAGCGCGAGACGTGTCTTTTGATCGAGATGAAAAGGGTCCACCTCGGCAGCATCGCCAGCACCAGATGTTACAATTTTGCCCAGCAAGCCCTTCATTTGGGACGCAAACCTTCCTGCAGGCCACCTATTTCAATGGCATCTCAGGCACGGGCGTAGGCAAATATGCTTAAGATCGTCCTAACCGGCGGAAGTTGAGGAAGATTATTTGGAAATCGAACTAGGCCGCCTGGCGCAGTTCGAGCTCAAGGCGATCCCAGATTTCTACCAGCGCCTCAGTCAGTTCCTGCATCATCTCTTCAGTATGCGAAGGGCCCGGCGTGAAGCGCAGGCGTTCCGTCCCACGCGGAACTGTGGGGAAATTGATAGGCTGCACATAGACGCCGTATTCGGCGAGCAGGATGTCGCTGATCTTCTTGACCCGCACCGGATCGCCCACCATCAGCGGAACGATATGGGTGGTGGAATCCATTACCGGCAGGCCCGCATCGCGGAACTTCTGCTTCAGCATGGCTGCAGACGCCTGCTGGGCTTCGCGCTCCACGGAAGATTGTTTCAGGTGACGTACAGAGGCGAGCACGCCAGCAACCAGAACGGGGCTCAGCGAGGTGGTGAAGATGAAGCCCGGCGCATAGGAGCGGATGCAGTCGATCACCTTTTTGCTGGAAGCGACATAGCCGCCCATCACGCCGAAGGCCTTGCCAAGAGTACCTTCGATCAGGTCGATACGGTGCGCCGCCTCGTCACGATCTGAAATGCCGCCACCGCGCGGGCCATACATGCCCACGGCATGGACCTCATCGATATAAGTGAGCGCATTGTATTTTTCGGCCAGGTCGCAGATCGCATGGATCGGGGCGACGTCGCCATCCATCGAATAGACGCTCTCGAAGGCGATCAACTTGGGGCAATCGGGGTCTTCAGAGGCCAGTAGCTCTTCCAGATGCGCCACATCGTTGTGGCGGAAGATGCGCTTCTCGCAGCCGGAATTGCGGATGCCAGCGATCATGCTGGCGTGGTTCAATTCGTCGGAGAAGATCACACAGCCGGGCAGCAATTTGGCGAGGGTGGACAACGTCGCATCGTTGGAAACATACCCGCTAGTGAACAGCAGGGCGGCTTCCTTGCCATGCAGGTCCGCCAGCTCTTCTTCCAGCTGGATGTGGTAGTGTGTGTTGCCGCCGATATTGCGTGTTCCGCCCGAACCTGCGCCGACATCGTGCAGCGCCTCTTCCATGGCGGCGATTACCTTGGGGTGCTGGCCCATGGCGAGGTAATCGTTCGAGCACCACACAGTGATCTCTTGTGGACCATTGTGGCTGGCGAAGCAGCGCGCATTGGGGAAAGCACCCTTGTTGCGCAGGATGTCGATGAAGACGCGATAGCGCCCCTCGGTATGCAGACGGTCGATGGCCTGGTCGAAGATCTGGTCGTAATTCAGCGTTCTTGTCCGTTCTGCACCGCTTCCAGAATCGCGGCCGGGAGTTGAGGCGGACTTAATCAATCCGGCCTCGTCTTTAAAGCACGGAGTTTGCGAGCGATTCGCATTAAAGCCGCAGGATTCTGCCGATTCCAAAGGGTCGGAAGGCTTCGAGGAGAGCGGGATTGCCTTGGTCATTGCCTGTCACTATCGCAAAATCGTCAGCCTGCCGGTCGAATGACTGGCCCTGCGTGAGATAGGCGATGCGGTGGGCAATACCTTGCGCTCCGTCAACGAATTGCACTTGTCCCCCGAAGGCTGCACCGAGTTCATCTTTCAGCAGCGGGAAATGGGTGCAGGCGAGGACGACGGTATCGATATCTTCACCACCGGGCTGGCTTCGCAATCCTTCCGCTGCCTTGGCAAAGATCGAGGGATCGGGCGTAGCGCCGCGCAGCTTGTCTTCCGCTGCGCCGACCAGTTCAGGCGCGGCGAAGCGCAGCAATGCTTTGCCACCGGCGAACTCCGCCTCAAGATTGTCGACATAGGCCTGGCGGATGGTTGCCTTGGTTCCGAGCAGGCCGATCACGCCAGTTTTGGTGATCGCTGCTGCGGGCTTGATCGCGGGCACCGTGCCGACGATGGGCGTCTCCAGAACATCGCGCACCATGCCAAGCGCAATCGTGCTCGCCGTGTTGCAAGCAATGCAGATCAGGCGCGGATGGTAACGCTCTGCCAGCCTGCCCAGTAATCCGCAGACGCGTGCGGCGATTTCCGCCTCGCTCTTGTCGCCATAAGGAAGGGCAGCCTCATCCGCGACATAGATCACCGGGGCATCGGGCAGGAGCTTGCGCAGTTCAGCCAGCACGGTCAGTCCGCCGACGCCGGAATCGAAAATCAGGATTGGGGCGGTGGGCTCGACCATCCGAGGCTGGATGGCCGAGGCCCCGACAGGCGTCAACCGGGATTGGTGGCTGGCTGCTCGTTGTCTCTTTCGGGATTGAATTCGCGTTGCAGTTCGAATCGTTGCTTTTCAGCTTGGTCGACTGGCCGGAATTGCTGTTGGATTTCGAAGTTGCTCGCGTCGAGCTCGCCTTCGGGAACGAACTCCCGCTGGATCTCGAACTGGTCGTTTTCTTGCTCGCGAGCAGGTTCGAATACCTCGTCGAGTTCGTAGCCTCCTTGTGAGACAGTTTCAGCGGTTTGGCCGGCTGTCGATCCAGCCTGCTGTGCGAGCAGGATGATGGCGGTTGCGGTAATCAGGCTCATTGTCAAAACTCCCATGACCAATGGTTGCTTGGTCCAGGAATCCTGCTTCGTCTCAGTCTTCTGCGATAGCTCCGGCGAGCCGGATACGGTCTGCACGTAACCTTCTGCTTCAGCCAAAATGCGCGCGGCCTCGAGCGAGGAATCGGCGCCCAGCTTGTCGCGTGCCTGCTTCAGTCGCTTTTCCACCGCGTGGTGCGTGACGCCCAAATCGATCGCCATTTCCTTGGCGGTCTGGTGGCTGAGGAAACGCCGAAGGCATTCCTTCTCGCCATCAGTAAGGCGATCGAGATCGAAACGATTGTCCATATCCGCTTAGTAGGGACAAGCGGGCGGCACTTAAAGTGCGGTCTGACCGTAATTCGGCAGGAAATGCCGTCGTGAGCGGACCGTCAATCGTCCCGCTCTTGCTGCGGAAGTGGAATGGTATCCACGGGGATCAAGGGGATCCCGTACCGCGATATGGCTGGATACATGGTGGAATGGAATTCCTCATAGCTGACCTTGTCGTCACCGTCCTTGTCATTGTCGGCAAGGTACCGTTGCCAGGCCTCTTCGCCGGTCAATGTCTGCGGTTTTGCATCGGGGTCGTAATTGACATGGCCCGGTCCGGCGGGCTGGAGCACGAATGATCCCGGGGCTTCTCCCCGTTCGACAAAGCCCGAAGCGTTTCGGTCCATCTGATTGAAGGTTCTCATAAGATATTCTTGAACGCGCTCCTCCGAGACACGGCGCATAGTGAATTCGGCGTTATGCGCGGTGACTTCGTCACGCAGTGACTCATATTCGACCGACTCGGCACGTATTTCCGTCTCGTAACCTGGTGTTGCCAAGGGACTGGTTTGCAGTGCCAAGGCCAGCAGGCCCGCCGTAAGAATGCTCATGATGACTACTCCCAACATTAGTGGTCTGGAGAACCATCTGTCGGGTGCATCATCGGGGATCGGAAGGTCTGCCGGTTGGGCTACCATTTGCTGGTACCCTTCGTGATCTGCCAGCAAGCGTGCGGCCTCCAGCGAACTCGGGACGTCAAGCTTTGTGCGCGCCATTTTGAGGCGCTTCTCGACTGCGAAGTGGGAAATGCCGAGGTCTAGCGCGATCTCCTTGGCCGTCTTGTGCTCCAACCACAGGCGCAAACATTCCTTTTCGCGCTCGGTTAGCCTTTCGATCAAATTTCGCTCTTCCATGGAGAGACAATAGAGGTTCGGATGTACAAACCAAGGTACGGATGATTGGTACTCTTGCCTCGGAAGCGCCTGATCTTCCTGCAGTGGCTTCTCGCAAGTGGATGATTTTCCACCTGCCAATCGCGTTTCGAGGCGCTATGCATTGACGTCATGGATTGGCTTTACGCTCTCTTGCTCGGCTACGCGCTTGGCTCCGTTCCTTTCGGCCTGCTGCTGTCCTTGGCAGCGGGGCAGGGCGATATCCGCAATATCGGCAGCGGCAATATCGGCGCCACCAATGTCTTGCGTACGGGCAAGAAGGGGCTGGCGGCGGCGACATTGCTGCTCGATCTGGGCAAGGGATGGGCGACCGTCTTCCTTGCCTGGCATCTCTTCCCGCATGACGGTTTGGCGACCTCGCCTATAGCCGCGGCGGCTCTGGGCGCGGTTTTGGGTCATTGCTTCCCCCTTTGGCTTAAGTTCAAGGGCGGCAAGGGAGTGGCGACCAACGCGGGCGTGGCCTTCGGTATCGCCTGGCCCATCGGGCTGGTCTATACGGGCGTTTGGCTGGCGGTGCTGGCCATATTCCGTATCAGCTCTGTCGCCGGGATGAGTGCGGTCTTTGCCTCGATGATCGCTGCGGGCTTCTTGGGATTCGTCGAGTTTGTTCCGGTCCTAGGCGTGATCGCGCTGCTGGTGACCTGGCTCCATCGTGCCAACATTTCCCGCCTGGTGAAGGGTGAGGAACCCAGGGTCGGCAGCAAGAAGTGAGTGCGCCGCTGGACCAGGACGAGGCGTTTGCCCGCATACGTCTTTTGCGCTCCCCGCATATCGGCCCTGTCAGTTTTCGGCAGCTTCTTGCGCGCTTCGGGACTGCGCAGGCGGCACTGGAAGCGCTTCCCGATCTCGCAGCGCGGGGTAAACGCCAGTATCGCGCGGCCCCGCCGACCCAGATTGAGGCCGAGGTCAATGAAGTGCGCAAGGCGGGGGCACGCTATCTGTTCCACGACATGAGCGACTACCCCGTCTTGCTCAACCAGATTGAAGGTGCGCCGCCGATCCTGACCGTGCGGGGCGATTTGTCACTGGCCAAGCGGCCCTGCGTCGCCATGGTGGGTGCGCGCAATGCTTCTGCTGCAGCAGTGAAGCTCTCGCGCGATTTCGCTACGGCACTGGCGGCAGAGGGCCTTTGCGTTGTCTCCGGCCTTGCCCGCGGGATCGACGGGGCGGCGCATGAAGGCGCCTTGCCATCGACCATCGGTGTGATCGCCAGCGGGATCGACATCGCCTATCCCCCGCAGCATGCAGACTTGCAGGAGCGTGTAGCCACAGAGGGCCTGCTGGTCGCCGAGGAGCCACCGGGCACCGAACCGCGCGGCCAGCTCTTTCCCAAGCGCAACCGCATCATCGCAGGCCTCTCTGCCGGAACGCTGGTGGTGGAGGCGGCGCCCAAAAGCGGCTCGCTCATCACCGCGCGGCTTGCGGGCGAGATGGGGAGGGAAGTCATGGCGATCCATGGCTCTCCCCTCGAACCGCGCAGCGAGGGGTGCAACAAGCTGATCCGCGAAGGCGCAGTGCTGGTGCA